>JANNCG010001114.1:0-2126 GCA_031386385.1 Myxococcales bacterium | reverse complement strand
CCACTCGAGGCGACAATGAGCGACGTCCCTTGGCTGATCCCTATTGAGAACGAACTCATTTGCTTCTTGGATGCGAAACGAACTCTTGCAATCGAAATGGAATCAGGTTGGGGCCGTCGATAGCGCTGTCGGGGCGCACCTCATCAAACGCAAGTCGTGGTCGCACGTTGCTCATATTTTTGTTTAGCACGCTGTTTTGCTCTCATTCGCGCATTCGCTCATTCGCCCTATCGCCGCAAGCGAGACCCCCCTGGCGAATCGCCTCAGAGGTGTTACCCGTTGCACTCTGATTCAAACTCCAGTAATGGGTTTCGCGTCACTGTAGATACGTCGCCGATCTTAATCGAGAAGCGTCGGGAGAGCTGGCCGAGTGGTCTAAGGCGCAGCACTGGAAATGCTGTGTGCTCGCAAGGGTACCTAGGGTTCGAATCCCTAGCTCTCCGCAAATCTAACTACCTGAGGAATCTGTATGAAAATGCACACTCAACTGAAGCTCGTACTCGCTCTTGGCGCTGCTGTTTGTGGATGCAACCGTGCGCCCCCAGAGCCCCCCGTTGTGTGGCCAGCAGATCCGCCCGCGCGCCCAACAACCCCCTCGACGACCGGCAGCGGAACAACCGGCAGCGCGGCTTCAAGTGGGACGCCGCCAACGACAGCTCCGGTTGTGACCGTCCCCTCGGGCGAAAAACCCACCACGCTCCGAAAGCGCGATTTGATCACCGGAACGGGCGCAGAGGCCACCTCGGGGCGTCGTGTTCGTGTGCAATACACCGGCGTTGCGTGGAGCACGGGCCGCAAGTTTGACTCGTCATGGGATCGCGCAGGTGATCCGTTTGCGTTCACCCTCGGACAAGGGATGGTCATCCGTGGCTGGGACGAAGGCGTCGTTGGGATGCGTGTCGGCGGACGACGAGAGCTTGTGATTCCACCCGCGCTTGGGTACGCAGAGCGTGGCGCGGGAGCGGATATCGGGCCAAACGAGACGTTGATCTTTGTCGTCGATCTCGTCGCTGTTGAGTAGCTTCGCCCCGCCGTTGATCTGAGCTTAACTTTAGAGTTTTAGCGTCATCTCAAGCATCGTGGTGCGAAAGCCGAGTTTCTTGAACAACGCCTGACCGGGGAGGTTTTGCGTGGCGGTGTACAGGACCAACTGGGTCATCTTGCGATCGCGCATCTGCGAGATAAATCCCTGCAAAAGTGCGGTGCCAACGCCGCCTACTCGCGCAGTGTCATCCACGTAAATGTCGTGAAGCACACCACACTCATCAAGCAGGCTCTCCCAGTTGCGTGGCTCTACACGACCAAACGCATAACCGAGCACCCTATCGGTCGCTGCGACCATCACGAGCGAGTCTTTGCGCTTGAGCTCGCCGCTTAGAAATCGTTTGTACCCAGCTTCGATGTTGGGACCGACGACGAAAAATCGCTCGGGGTCCCAGCTGTGGTGCAGGTTGACGAGCTTGGCCGCGAGGACTGAAACGGCAGTCAGATCGTCGAGGGTTGCGAGTCGAACGCTGAGGGTAGAGGCACGGGTCATAGAGATGTTCGGATTTGTAGCAGGTGTGATGGTTCGCGCTCCGGTATAGTGACAAGCAAGCCAATGTCAGAGGATGATTCGCAGCGCACCGATCGAGGTGGAATGGGCAAGAAGCCGAGAGTTCCTGTGGGGCCCCGTACGAGCGAGGTGCCGCACACGCGAGAGTCGGTGATCTCAGAGAGCGAGATGGGCGAAAAGCGCGTGCGCAATGGCGACACTGAAGACGAAGGGTACGCCGACACTTTGCACGACCCATCCAAGCGGACATCGCCGAGCAAGAAGACGAAATCTCAGACGAAATCCGGCAGATCAGCGCTGGGTCGCTGGTTGATTCGCTTAAGCGTTTTGGCGCTGGTACTCGCGGGACTCGGTGCCCTGGGCGTAGTGGGTTTGTTTGCGCACTACGGAAAGGATCTCCCCGACGTGCACAACCTCCGCGCACAGTGGAGACCCCCGCAGACCACGCGCATTTTTGCGCGCGACGGAAGCGTTTTAGCCGAGCTTTTTGTTGAGCGACGGACGGTGATCCCGATTGAGCAGATCCCGATCAACTTGGTGCGCGCGGAGCTTGCAGCCGAGGATGCGGATT
>JANNCG010001067.1:0-3371 GCA_031386385.1 Myxococcales bacterium | reverse complement strand
CTCGGTGGTGTTGGGGCTGGGGGCGATGGGCGTGATTTGGGAGGTCACCGTCGAAGCCGAGCCCATGGTGTGGATTCGTGAGCTTAGGCGGTACCGAAAGTGGGCGGATGTCAAGCTCTCACTGACCAACGGTCACCCTGATATTGTGCAGGTGGATGGCGTTGCAACGGGGCTGTCGGCGAGCGATGAGCAGCGGATGCGAGGCTGGACCGTGGTGCTGGTCCCCTACCCCTCGCCCGATGGCAGCTACCTGGTGATTGAGACGCTCTGGCTTGCGTATACGAAGGACGAGGCCACGAAGTTTAAGCCCGCAGGGGACTGTGTCGTCGCGCTCATCGCAGAGCTGTTTGAGCTCAACGCGGTCCAAGACGACTGGCACAATCACCCCGAGCGCATCCCGGACGGAGTTGCCTCGAATTTGCGAAAGCTCGTGACGTTTGCACCCCACGACGTAGCCGGACCGCTTCCGGACATCATGAGCACCGACTTCAGCGGCCATGTCCCCCGGGGAACCGCTTCAGAGCCCGCCCTCCCCTATTGGATGGGGACCACTCCTGCGGCACTCGCCACGCGGACAAGCGTTGTCACCGCGGTCGAAGCGCTGATTTCGCAGCTCGCGTGGATGGCCAAAGAGAGCCCACCGCTGTACCACGGAGGCTATTTTGCCCTGCGATTTGTCGGGGATTTTAACGCAATGCTCTCGACTACCAAGGGCGGTGATCGTTGCACAGTTGAGCTCGCTGCGTTTGCGTCGGTGCCAAACTTTGAGCGCGTCCTTGATCGGTTGGAGGCCACGCTGGTGGATCACTTTGGGGGACGACCCCACTGGGCACAGCACAACCTATTTCGGCATGGGGACGCCAGCACCCGCTTTCACAAGTTGTACGGCGACGTGAGCACGTGGCGCGCGGTGCGCAACCAGCTTGATCCTCAAGGGATTCCCGCCACGCACCCCGAGCGTTTGTTCGACAATGCGTACATTGTCGGGATGGGGCTATCATAGCGGCTCTGGCTTCGCAGATGACTGCGATTTCGCAGCTAGCGGATTGCTCACGGGACATCCGCACAGTGACTGCGTCGTGTACGGCTTAGCCCCCGATGGCTCTGTTTTGGCGCTTAAGCGCGCGGTGGCAGACGCACACGCAGCGGGCGCTGGGTTTTAGTTTAGCCGGCGATTGTGCTCGTAAGCGCGCGCATTGGAGTACCATCGTCGCGAGTGGCACAGACCCATGATCGCTGAATCAATCACTCGCCAGAGCACAGTTTGGCCTATTGGCCTGCTGACGTTGGTGTTCGCCACACAGGGCTGCGCGTTTATGCTCGGCGCGTCGGTCGGACCCACGGTCTTGGCCACACCCCGAGCAAACACGCAGTTTGGTGGCACACTCAACGCACACCTGTCCGTTGGCGACAACACCAACTCTGCACGGACGCAGGCCTTCGTTGTCGGAACCGAGCTCAATGTCCGCGCCACCGACGACTATGGGCACGGGGGCTTTGGCTTCACGGGGGCGTACATGTGGATGCTTTCGAGCGTGGCGTTGTATACCCGCTTGGGGTTTGCGCCGATGAGCGGCTCGTCCCGCAACAACGTCCTGTACTACTCGCTCAACACAGGACTTGAGTTGGGCTTGATGATCCCGTGGAAGTCGACACACCGTGGCGTCGAAAACACGCTCTCTGAGGGCACCGGGCTGCTTCTGACGCTTCGAAGCGATCTGGACTATCGACCGGGTCAAGGGGCTGCGGATGTATTCTTCTCGATCAACGTGGGCGCCACGATTTTTGGTGCCGCTGGCGGCGCAAGGGCTCCGATGATGGGCATGCGCGACAGCAGGCACAGCGGGTACCTTGAGACGGCACGAAGGCCGTAGAGGGCGGCGAGAGCTATTGTTCTGCTGAGGGTTCGAGAAAGGGCAGAGCTATGTTAAGCTCGTCCCTGCCGTGCGTTCACCTACAACCGGAATTTGCGTTTTTGCACTCATGGCGACGAGCGGGTGCATCTTGCCGCACGCCGAGAGTCCCTATGATCGCGATCGGTACGTACCAAGCAACACTGACGGCACGGTGGTGGTATCCGATCAGTCAGAAATCATCGAGGATGTGCCTGTTTTTGCAGACAATCCCAATCCGCGGATCGACTCTCCCAACCCGATCATAGACGTGCCCAATGTGTCTGTGGACGTGCCGAACCCGCCAGTGGACGTACCCAACGTGACACCCGATGTGCCCAACGTGAGGCCTGATGTGCCCAATGTGAGACCCGATGTGCCCAACGTGGTGATTGATGTTCCGTCTGTGCCGGTGTGCGGTAGCGAGGGAGAGGTTTGTTGCATGGGCGCAGGGCCAGGAATCGACGCGGACGGATGTCGCAATGGTGTGAATTGTTGGCCGCTCTCACGTCGTTGCGAGTGTGGCGGCATAGGCCAGCGGTCCTGCAATGGCAATCGCTGCGACCCCGGCGCGACGTTGCGGGATATCAACGGCGAGAACTTTTGCGTCTCGAATCAAGGTGCGGGAGGCGAGCAAAATGGCTGCCGCGGCTCTGATCCAGCGTGCAACGCGGGGCTCACCTGTCGAGACTTCGGCGCTAACTTTTGCGTGAACACTTGTGGACTTCGCAATCAGCCCTGCTGCCTCGCGCGCTACTGTGCCGCTGGCAACGGCAGCTGCCGCGCCGCTGCGGGGAGCACGTACGGAATCTGTCAGTGAATAGCCGCTAGCTTCGAGCTGATAAGTCTCTAGCAACAAGCTGGCATCAGCGCCGTGCTTCAAAAAATCCTCTACAGCTTGAAGCCTCCAGCCCCTGCGATGAATGCTGAGGGACTGTCCGCTGCGCTGATTGCGGGCGATTTCGCGATGACACCATCGCTACGTTGGTGTTAGCGTTTTCTGGGGCGTTGAAAGGGCCTCGGTCCAAGTGAGCCATTCTTCATCCCGTTTCAGGTCTAGAATTTTGTCGCGGCTGTTTGTTGTTTGCGCGCTCTGCAGCGCTTGCGCGACGACACAAACACAAGAGCACTCGCACGCTCAACCCCCGCGCAGCACAAGCGCGCTCTCAGTACCAACGTCGTCCGCCCCGGCGCTCACTCGTCGTCCGCGTCCGGCGAATGACCCATCCATGCATACACTGACGGGTATTCGCATAAGCATCCCCGAAGGGTGGCATCAGCAAGAGCCGGTTGAGCAGTTTCCGCAGTGGCGCCATGAGGCCGGTCGCACGGTGTTGGTGACCGCGGAGTCCGTACCGGATCAGAGCGCCTATGAGGGGGGAATGCTCTCTGCGTTGTTGACGTGGCTTGCGGATGGCTTTCGAGCATCAAACGATCAAAGAGTCTTATGGCTCGGCCCTGGGGCGGTGAGAATAGAGA
>JANNCG010001033.1:0-7373 GCA_031386385.1 Myxococcales bacterium | reverse complement strand
CCCACTCGGGCTGCTCGCGCAGCTTCGCGAGAAATTCGCTGTTGTCTGCGGTATCGAGCCACTCTGACTCGATCTCGATCGCCCTCTCGAGTGCGCTGAACGCCTCGGTGTAGCGCGCCATTTGCGTTAAGATTTCGGCCTTGGTCGCATACGCGATTCCTTCGCTTGGGTCTCGTGCAAGCGCGGCTTCGACGTCCTTGAGCGCGGCCTCCAAATACCCACGGCCCATCTGAAGGTAGCCACGGTTGTTCAGTCCGACTGCGTCTGAGGGATCTACTTCGCTCGCCCTTGTGTACGCAGCGTAAGCACCCTCGTAGTCTCCCATCGGCTCGAGGCAAAATCCGAGATCAATCCAAGCCGCGCAGTCATCGGGCTCGTCTTCAGTAAGCGTCTTAAAGCACTGTGCTGCTTCTTGCCATCGGGTAGAATCTTGGCAAATTCGCCCACAAAGTCGCAGAGCCGGCGGACTGTGGGGGATCAGTGCCAGTGCTTGCTGAAGCAGGTCGATCGCGAGTGCAGGGTGGCTTGACTGCTGCTCTTGCGCTTGAGCGTAGAGCGAGTTGAATTTTTCATCGCGAAAAGTTGGCGATTGATCGTCGTCGAAGGACTCAGGCATGCGGCGATTTTAACTCAAAATCCAACACGGGTGTTTGGCGGAGTTTCAATCACACGCTGAGGAGTTGCGTCGAGACCGAATTCTGCTCGCCGAGTCTCGTCACCGGGGTTGTGCAGCTCCCAGTACGGAAGTCGGGTCGCGCGAATCATCCGCGCTTGCTCACCGTCACTGGTGTGCCACGAGACGATGCGTTTTGTCGCTGTGCGCTCGACGGTAAACTCGCGCGAGTAGTCCGCTGAGGTGAGGACAAATCGCGTGGTGGCTCCTTCGCTGTCGGTACTTTTCACGATTCGGGCTGGCTGCGCTCGCAACGGACGATGCGCACGCCGCTGACGCCACAACGCCGGAACAAGCATCCCCTCCCAATCTCGCCCCCCGTTGAAGGCACCGTCGAGCTCGCGCAGTTGGATCAAGAGTGCGTCTTCGAATAAAGTGTTTGCCGTGATGGGAATCCGCTCGTCGGTGTCTCCTTCACTGGCGAAGTAGCTATAGCCGCGGTGGACCATCTCACGCTCATCAGGCCACACTCCAGCAAACACGTGTCCACACCACTCTTGCGCGCTGAGCGTGATTTTCGCGGGTTGAAACCGCTCAGCTCGCAGAGCATCCACGGGGCAAAAAACTGAAGTGAGCACCGAGTATGGGTACACACCGGTCAAAAATTTTTCGCTGATGTTCACCTTTAGAACATCCATTCGCTCGGCGTTTTGCGCCGCGTCGTCTTTGATGAGCGAGCGACGAGAGAACGGTTCGGTCACATAAATCAGAGCTAATTCAGCGACATGAAGGTGACCATATCGGGGCGTCACTGTCTCGTAGCCGATCAACTCAGCTTTGCCGTCACCCCAGGTGTGCCAAAATTCTGAGGACGCAGAGGTTCGTGCCGCGCCCCACTGAGGCAGCGCGCTCGCTCCCGAAGAGGTTGCCACTGAACCGCTCTCGACAGCCGTTGGGTTGGCGCGAGGCGTACATGCAGCGATGGCTGTACCGAGCGGTGCAGCGCTGGCCGCGCGAAGGAGTGTGCGTCGATCCATAGTTGCTTTGATTTACGCGCCTTGACGCAGAAAAGCTACGGCTCGATGGTTAGCATTTAGCCCCCACCGCATCCTTGCGACTAGCCAGGCGTCCCACAATACACCGAGCGGACCATACTTGTGTTGTTGCGCGAGAGGCACTCAACGTTGGGCCCCATGGGCGCGGTCACCGTGAGAACCACATCGATTGAACGCGGGGGAATCGAAGCCATGCACGAGACGTCTTCGCACTCCGCGGGAGCTAACATCCGAGTTGTATTTGCCATACACAGGAGCATTCCCATGGCGTTGTCTGCGCGAAAGCTCGCGGTGGCACCCACAGGCGCGGGGATGGTACCTCGGTTGCACACTCGTGCGCGAAGTGTTGCGCGATCTCCTGTACACATCAAAACCAATGGGCCGGGCTCAGCGGTGATGGTGAAGTCTGGGAGGCCTAACGCAGCGAGGGAGCCTTGGACGTTTTGTCTGAAATTGTTCAAGCCCATCGTGCGCCAGTTTTGTCGAACCATAGATGTTCGTACGGGGACTCCGCGGTCATCCACGTGAGTCACGTGGTATGCGTGTTGGTTCCAAATGGGTCTTGACGCAGCCCAGCGGTCCATCTCATCGCGATAGACAATCACGCCATGACCTAATGCAAATGTGCTCGCCATTCTCAATGGGTCGCGTGCGGGGCATCCCAGCACGCCAGCATAATCATTTACAGTTGTTACAATTTCTGAGCGATAATCACCGTCTACATCGGCGACTACGGGATTTTCGTACGCGGTGCCAGAAGAGCGCGCCACTGAGTAGACAACACGGCCTGTGCGACCGTCGTAAATGCGTAGGTAGCACTCGTCTGCGTAGACAGCTTCAGCGCGCCCATCCGCGTCGAAGTCAAACACGCTTGAGCCGGTGACGTTTGAGCTGCCGTCCTGTGAAACTTGAGACCAAAGAACGCCGGTTGTTTGGTTCATCCCGTTGCAGTTCATTGCGTTGCCGCCCATGACACAGTCCATGTCAAACACCGCGTATCGAGTACCGCCAGCCGTGGCAAACTCGGCGCGTCCGTCACCGTCAAAATCGGAGACCGTTGGAGGGCCGCCCGATCCACCTCCAGGGATCGGAAAGGGTCCAAAAACCACAGTCCCTTCGATCGTCTGAATTCTCGCGGTTCCGGCGCTTATGACCACCACCTCTGGGCCATCCGCGCCGCCGCGGGACATGAGTGGAAAGTTGCCAAACTCACCCACGGCGGTGTGTCCGGCGGTGAGGGTTCCTGGACGAAAATACACCTCCGGTACCCAGCGCAACATCGCTGGATCCCACTCGTGAAGGCGATTTCCTTCAATCAACTCTGGTCGTCCATCAGAGTCGACATCCGCGACCACGGCCAGCTGTCCATGTGAGTACGCAGGCGTGATACGGGCTTCGTCGAGGATGCAGCCGTCCGCGTTATACACGACCCCAAAGTGAATGATCTCTGGTCGCCCATCATCATTGAGATCGTGGATAGACGGTCCCCCCCAAGTCCCAGCGCCATGCGTATCTGGCGTTCGGACGCCCATCGCGTTGCAAGTCGCAGAGCGCCATTTTCGCTCAAACATTCGCGTGACATTGTTGTAGCCAAACGCAAGCAAGCCACCACCGTGGGCGACCGCCACGATTTCAGCGCGTCCATCGCCATCAAGATCGGCCAGGGCTGGGGAGGCGGTGCCCACGACGGCATCGGCCGCGAGGTTAAACGTGGCCTGTTGCTCGCACGTTGAACCATCAATGACTCTGAGAAAGCTCAGCCCGTTGTATGTTGACGCTGTGGCAAAGCTAGCGAACACGATCGAAGGCTGAATCGTTGAGGGATTGCCGTCCAAATCAAAGTCGACAACGGCCGGGGTGCTCATCGCTTGATCAAAGGTCATCCGTGAATCGCCCATCGGCGGCCCCGACCAGCGGCACTGGATCGCGGGGGCGATGGTGTCGATGCTGATGGTTCTCCGACACATGGGGTTGGTGGTGTGGTCCGCAGGATTTCCATAGGGAACACACGTTCCATCAACACAATAGCTGTCGGACTGACAATCATCATCTGAAGCGCACCGTCCCAAATCACGAATACAGCCCATATTGTGACACCGCTGGTTCGCGCCGCAGCAGGTCGCGGCACATAGTCGCTCAGCAGGACACTGTACGTCAGCGACATCGAGAATAACTTGTGAGCTATCAGTACTCGAATCATCAAGTGTTGCATCCCCGCTTCGCACATCAAGCGAGGCGTCAGCCCCTCCGGTCGCCGTGCATCGGTTGCCGACACATGTTGATCCGACGGGGCACTCAGCGTTCATTGAGCAGGGGTTGCCCAGCATTGGATCGGATGAGCAGGCGCCGAGGGCCATAAGCGCGAGGGGGCAGAGAGTCCATTTCATCTCTGCATGGTATGCTAAAAGTACGGTTGAGTGGTTGCTGAAGGGAGTTGGTGGGTTGCACGCAAAGCGGTAGTGCGCAATGATCTCTTACTTTGTTGCCCGGTCTCTCGATGCGCCACAGCAGTTTTTACCGTGGGGCAGAATGCCTGTTAGCTCTCGCTCTATTGTTGCCTCAGACTTCGTGCAAACCGCAGCGCAACGTGGACGAATCTTCAGGACAGAACAACTCTGAGGCCCCTGCGCCCCCTGCGTATTTAGCGGCGAATGTTTATCGCAACCGCTGTGCGAGCTGTCACGGAGCGACGGGTGCAGGAGATGGCCCGGCGGCTGCCGGTCTCAATCCGCGACCGAGAAACTTTACGGATCCGGACTTTCGTCTACGTGCGACGGATCTTTACCTCCGTCGGGTGATTCTTGAGGGCGGGGCCGCTGTCGGCAAAAGTCTCCTGATGCCTCCTGCACCGGATCTCGCGACGCCACCGGCAGTGTTTTCTGCGCTCATTGCACACGTGCATCGACTGAGCGAATCAACGGGTCATTGACGATTCGGGATGATGGCGCCGTCGCTTCGGGCTTGCACGAAAGGTCCCTTGGGGTCACGCTTGGGGCTGAAAGATCCCCCCTCCCGATGACAGAATTCGTTCGATGGTTGCTGCACTTTTTTCTTTCTGGTCTGAGCGTTTTGCTCGTCTCAGCATTGCTTCCCGGAATGCGCGTGCGGCGATACATGGACGCTGTGTGGTTTTCGGTTGTGGTTGCAGTTTTGAACGTCTTGGTGTGGAAAGTGTTGGGCGCTGTGACAATTCCACTGGGCGTGCTCACGCTCGGAATTGCGGTCGCGGTGCTCAATGGCGTTGTCTTTCTCGTCGCGAAGAATGTAGTACGGGGCATTGAGATCGACGGTTGTTTGATCGCCTCGATCGCTTCAGTTCTCGTTAGTCTTGTGAATGCGCTCTTGCGGTGGATTCTTTTTTAACGAAGACACTGCTTTTAGCGAACCGACTCCGGTCGGTGAACTCTTACGGTGCGTAGACTGTTACGCGCTTTTATTCCTCCCATTTTATTCAATATATTCAAACACATAGCCGTGATAGTTCGTGCGGTGCTTTAAAAGAATGCACTGGTGCTCGAAAGGAGATTCCGTTGAAGGTTAGTTTGCGCTACCCTTCGCGCCCCTTCCGGGAACACTCTTTGCACAACACTGTGCGAACCACTCACCGGGAGTCTCACGATGACGATGACGACATCGACCTCCAGGAATCGTACCCCTATTGATCGCCGACCTTCGGCACCTGAACTGAGCCTCATTTCTGCCCGTGATTCTGGCGCAGAACCGCTCAAACCCTCGGCTGCGCAGAAAGCACGCTTCGATCGCCCCGCGATCCTTGCAGCCACCGAAGACGGGCGTGCATTCGCGGTAATCCGCCCTAAAAAACAGTCTCCTCGATTTTTGTTTACCCAAGAAGAGGCCATTCGCGAAGTTGAAGATTGGGATCTTCCGCACGAAGAGCCGCTGTTTGCAGTCCGTGAGGACAATGCAGCCATTTTGCTCGCCTTTGGACAAGAGTCGCTCTGGGAGGTCACCTTCAGCGAGAAGACCTCCCGCAAATTAGCGGCGCTCGGAGACAGCCTCTACGGTGTCGCATACGGCCCAGACAATCGAGTGATTGTCGCGGAGGGTAGCCACCTTCGCATTCTTCGCCGAACGCCCGCTGGAGTTGAGCTTGAGCGTCGCGTGCAGATCGGCGCTTACTTGCTGGCATCACTCAAGGGCGGTCGGTTGCTTGCGACCGTCACGCATGATTCTGACGGACACTACGTCGTTCTGCTCGGATGGCACGAAGGCGCTCTGCATCGTCTGGGTCGCGTCAAAGGCAACGCCGAGGCGATGTACGCGCAGGGCGGCCGATTGTTTATTCGCTCGTACGAGGTTCGCGAGGTCGTCGGCATCGACGCTTTGCTCGCCGCGTTTGAGGCCGCGCCGGCGAATTTTGAGCTCGTTGGCGACTCGACTGAAAGACGTAAGGTCGTCACGCGTGAACCAGGTGGGTTTGCGGTGGACGGTTCTGCTTCAGAAATTTCGCTGAAATTTGCGGGGACCACACGACCGCGCGAGATGGGTCCCGATGAGGTCGAGTGTCCTCGAGACGCATCGCGTTTGTTTGAGTACACCAATGAGTGGGCTGTCGAGGACGAAGACACCGTCCTTGGTTGGAAGCGTGGCAAAGGTCAAAAGCGTTTTTGCGTTTATGACGGAGGACGCTTCATTGAGTCTGAGCTGCGGGTCAAAGATCCAAGCGCCGTCATGACGATGCGCTGGGACCGGGTGGCGTGCTTGGCCACAACGACTCGTGACACAAAGCTTTGGATGGTGGACTTGCGGCATGGTCGCTGTTTGCCAATCGCGAGTTTTGAGGACGAACAGAAGGCGGTCGCATTTGCCATCGGCGGCATGGCTTTGTCCGTTAGCCCGCGCGGCGTCGCGTTGTGCGGCGTCGAGGGTCGCCGACCCGGAATCATGGCGCGCAGCACAGAGATCACCGGCGAGCAAGTGGTGTCTCTGTATGGCGGTAAAGTCCTGGCAATTGCCTCGCGAAGTGCTTCGAACTTTCGCATGTGGGGAGTGTACGACGAGACTTTGAAAGAGCTCGGCAATTATACTCTTCCGGCTTGTCGACTTCACGTACGTGAGGGCAAAGTCTGTGTCGAAGTAGAGGGTGGCGAGTGGTACGAAGTGGTTGGCTTTGAAGCGGCGTATCGCGCAGACAAAGGCACCGTCGTCGAGCTCATCCCTGAGCGAATCCCCGAGCGCTAACGCGTTGTGCTGAACTGCGGGGGCGGGTTAGTAAGCGGGCAATCGCTTGCTGCCCAGGACCGCGTTGTCGATCAACGGACCGAAGCCTTGAAGTGCGACACGCTGCAGGTAGAGTTGGACTCCACGCAGTCCGCCAAGCTCTTCGCCTCCACCTGCGCGCCCTGGGCCTCCGTGAAGGAGGTTTGGCAGCACCGCTCCTGGTCCAAGCCAACCGCTCCCGATGCGCGAGTTTGCGACACACACCCTGCCGTGATAGGCGGCGATTTGCGACACCAACTGCGCGCTGATGGCTCGATCATCACTGTAGATGGTGCCAACTAAGCCTCCGTTGCCCAGCGCGACGAGCGAGACGCATTCAGCGATCGATGCATAGGGCATCACGGTTGTGCTGGGTCCAAACACCTCGTGGTTGTGCACCGCTTGGGCCTTGAAGGCATCGGCAGCGACAAGAAGCGTGGGCGCAACGAAGAAGCCTTTGCTCTCAGGCGCACCTTTGCCCTGAA
>JANNCG010000929.1:0-11677 GCA_031386385.1 Myxococcales bacterium | reverse complement strand
CGGTAGTTTGCACGGACATTGCTGAAGGTCTGCACGGTGTTGCTTCCGTCCGGCCAGCGGACCTCGATCCTGTCGATCGCGCAGTTAGCACCAAGTCCGAAGTGCGCGACAAGCTCTTGGCCCAAACCAAAGTGACCAAAGCTGCCCTGCATCTCGCGGGTCTGGGTGACTCCGCCTGCGGTGACGCGGATTCGCGCGCCGATTCCAGCGCGATTGGCACCGCCCATACCCCGACCAACGAGTCGGATGTTGGTCCAGTTTACGTCCGCAGCGATGTTTTCATAAATGTGCACCTCGCTGCCCATGCGCCAAGTCATTGAGCAGCTTCGAGCGGTCGAGCTGCCAACGATCAGGTCTTGATCGCCGTCACCGTCGAAGTCAGCCAGCGCAATGCCCACGGGACATGCGTGGTAGATGCCCGCGGGGCGAGACACTTGCTCAAATGTTCCGTCGGCCTTCTGGTGGTAGAGCCAGCCATAATTGCCTGGATAATCACTCGCCCCGTACCAGATATCCAAGCGACCATCGCGGTCAAAATCAAACATCACCGCCGAGATCCCACCCTCATCTTGGCTCATGCTTGACCCCGGAACAGTCCCCGCCATCGCACGATTCAAGCGCGTAAACGCGACAGTCCCATTGGCCGTATCGTTGCGAAGGATCTGCGAGCGATCGCTCGCGGGCCCGGTGTCGGGGTGCGCAATGTCCGCAGAGAACATATCAATGTCCCCATCGTTGTCGAGGTCTCCGCAGGCGATGGTGAAGGTGTTTCCGTTCAAGCGCCAAGGCTGATCGTTGTAGCCCTCACGCCAGCCACGGATGGGGCACTGAAACACCGGAGCGCGCGTACCCATGGGACAGCGAGCAGGATTTGCTACGCAAAAACACAGGTAGCTCTCGTCGTTGCGAAAATCGATGTTGTCGTCTCCACCAACGCCCGAGACCTTGCCCTGCTCTGTGTACAACCCGGTCATCGCGTTTGAGACAAAGAGCTCGTTGTACTGACGTCCGTACGCCATTCCGATCAGGTCAAGCACGCCATCGTCATTGACGTCACACGCCGACGCGCCATAGAGAGGCCGACGATGCGTCCCCATGTTGAACTCAGCCATCTGGTCACCAAGGGTCATCCCCACGGAGTCGGTGACGTCCGTGAAGAGCCCATTGCCAGCGCCACGAAACAGTTGTGGTTGCTGTCCCAGCTCAACCCCCGCGCCGGGGTCGTAGTAGTAGCTGACAAACACGTCGATCAGTCCGTCGCGATTCTGATCGACAAACGCGATCCCCGAAGACTGTGTGTCCGTGATCGCCTCTGGTGCGGGGGCAATATCCGACGGAGGTGCGAGGGCAAACACGCCATGGCCATCGTTGAGCAGGACCACACCTCGATCGCCCGGGTCCATTGCGACCATTGCGCCCACAGACACAAACACCTGCGTCACCGCATCAAGATCCCCGTCGTTGTCGACATCCGCAAAGCCCGTGATGGTCGTGTTACGCCCATAAACACCATCACGCGCGATGAGAAAATTGGACTCTCGCGTGCGGTCTACAAACTCGCGTCCGCCGCCCATTTTAGGGCGATTCATCAAGATCCTGGTCTCCACTGTCGGCATGGCTGCGTCCAACATGGTGCGTGTGTTGGTCCGTCCAGACTCAACGATCAAGTCCGCAAAACCATCGTTGTCCAGGTCCGCAGTGGCAAAGCGCGTTCCGCGAATAGCTGCCAGACCCCAGTCGGGAGTCGCGCGCCGAAAAGCGGGCATATCCGAGGTCCACGGTGCGCCCGTTTTGCACACCAGTGGTGGGAGAGCTGCGTCCGCGCCTGCATCTCCATTCACATTGGTGCGCGGTCCACATGCACCCAAGAGTGTGGAGAGCATCGTCAAAGCGAGACATGAAGAGCGATAGATAAGAGCCATTTTGAGGCACGACGTTATCACCGACCGCCGAACGGCGCGACCCATGTTAAACAGCTTGAGAGTAAACCATGTCGTTTTTAGCCTTCGGTCGCTGGGCCGCGCAGCTTGCGGTTAGACTGCAAAAGACCGCTAAAAAAACAGACCTCACAGAGGTGCCTGCGGAGTGCCTTCGCGCGCCGGACCCTGGCCTCACCCTGGCTCTGGCGTGTGTTGTAGGCCCCTTGGCTTGCCTCATCAACGACCCCAAACACACTGCCGCACCACAGACACCGGAGTGGCTTGAGGGTACGCTTCGCAACCCTCCGAAGGCGCTCAGCGAGCTGATGATCCAAGTCCGCGCAGAGTGTGCTTCAACGATGTTCGCTCAGTGCATCAAAGGGCTGAGAGATCACCACGGCTCCGAGCGTCCGGGAGTGTATGTACTCGAACACTTACTGACGGCGCTTGATCCAAAGAGCCGGATTCAAGCGAACATGTATGGGACGCCCACCACCGTCGCGCGCTGGATGGCCTCGCGGGCGTTTGAAAACCTCGACGAGAATGAGCGCAAGAGTGCCGTGGTGATAGACCCCGCGATGGGCTCAGGGGTGCTGCTTCTCGCTGCCATAGAGCAAGGGCTCGCAGATCCCGCAAGCGTGTTTGGGATTGACTCTCACCCCGCAGCGCACGCCGCCGCGACGGCGCTGTTGAGCACCTTCGCTGGATTTGACCGCGCGCAACTGATCCTAACAGACGCACTTTTATCAGATATTTCTCAGCTATTCTCGCAGACAGTTAACCGACCTGTGGTCATTATCGCAAACCCGCCGTTTGTCGCCGACCCCGTCGCGCGTCGGTATGTTGCGCCCTCGACCCTTGAGTCGCTCAGCTACCGACCCGTGGGCACAGAGGTGTTCTCAAAAAATCCGAAATGGCTTGGATCGCTTTCACTGCAATTTTTGCAGTGGATCCAGGCTGAGTGTCACGCCGCTCAGCAAAACGGCAAGAGCTCGGTGCTGGCCATCGCAATCAACCGAGCGATCGTTGAGCAACCGACGTTTGCCAGTGTTCGAAGGTCTTTATTATATACTTTTAATACGATAGACATTCTAGACTTGCACGGTGCTGCCCGCGCGGGACTCAAGACGCCAACTGGCGAGCGAGATCAAAACATATTTGAGATTCAGCAGGGGATTTGCATCCTCGTGGGGAAGCGTAGCGAAGGCGTCTCGTCGGTACCCACGAGCATCGCGCGGGCGGATTTGTGGGGCACGCGCAAGCTGAAATTGAGCGCGCTGCAGTCGGACAAAGTTGACTTTGTCGCGATCAAGCCAAGTGCGGAGCCAAAGGTAGACAACGCGTGGCGAGTGAGCAGCGCGCAAACAGAGGCGCTTGCGCACCGATGGGACGCGGGGTTTTCGCTCAGGGACGCGTATGCGATTTTGTGTCCCGCGCCGATCACCGGCCGCGACGGACTGGTGGTTTGCTCCACGCGCGAGCAAGCAGAAGAACGGCTCGCGCTGCTCAGAGACAGAGCGGTCTCGGACGCAGAGCTACGGAGGCTGTTTCTTCGGCACAACGATCGCGTGGATTTTCCGAAAGTCCGGTCGGCGGCAACAGCCGGTGAGATCGTGGTGACGCCCTGGGCATATCGAGCGTTTGACGAGCGCTTTGTGCTTGAGCACCCGCTGTTAATTCACCGTCCCCGAGATCCATTGGTGCTTGATGCGCTTCGCTCACGCAAGACCCTGGCGATGGTCACTCGCCGCCAAAGTCCCGCCGAGCGCCAATGGAACTACCTTCTCATCGTCGACAAGCCCGCGTGTGACGGCGTCCTGCGCGCAGACCCGCACGGAACCGAGGTGATTGTCCCACGCGAAGTGATGCGCGACGGAGCGCTGAGGTCCAATGCGCAGGGACTGTGGCTCAGTCAGCTCGCGAAGATCTGTCAGGTGAGCGATCCGAGAGAAGCTTCGTTTGCCACCGATGCATTTGCGTACTGTGTCGGTGTGCTCTCAGACCCGGAGTACCAGCGGCTGATGCAGCGCGAGCTCTGCGCGGATTTGCCCAGAATATCCTGGCCAACGAGCGTGGAAGATTTTCGCGAACAAGTGACCTTGGGCCAGGCATTGATAGCGGCGCACACCCAAGACACAAAACCCAAAGAGCGGGCGGAGGTGCGCTTTGAGTGCAGCGCGGAGAGCGCGCAGATCGAGTACGTCAAATGGCTCCCAGCGCAGCAGCGCGTCCAGTTGGGGCCACACTGTTCGCTCACCAACGTGCAAGAGGCTCTGTGGGCTTGGACGATCGGGGCGCGACGTCCGTGCACCCGATGGTTGCAAGACCGCGTGGGTCACCGATTGGAGCACTCTCAAATGCGCGAGATTGAGCGAATCTCGAGACAGATCCGAGTCGCGATGGCTCTTGAAAGTGAGCGCAATGTGGCGAAGGGGCTGCGTTGATACCTCGCCCATCCCCACCTTCGCTGTTAGTTGTGACGAGCGGAGATGGTGTGGTAATTTATTCACGTCTATGGATGACGCGGCTCCCAATTGATTCGACCAGCGATGCAAGCGTTATTCATCAACGACCATATCAAACGTCTTCGGGTCTTCCTTGCGGCTCTCATGCTCGGGCTTGCTGTGAGCTGCCGCACTCCCGCGACCCAGATTCAGCTGTTCATCGACACCGACGCTCCGCTTGACCGAGCCGTGAGCGTTGAGGTGATATCATTCAACGGGGTGGTCCCAGCAGAAGAGCTTCTCGGACGTGCTGGGGCGAGCGCTCTGGGCAGCGTGACGCTTGCGCGGGACAACAACGGAGGGGTGAGTTTTGTCGCTGGGGGCTCCGTGGGGGTGATTCCGCCGACCAACCGGATGATCAACAACGTGACGGTGTGGCTTCGAGCGAGTGTTGCAGCGAGCGCTGTTTCGCCTGAGATTCGTATCGACCGCGCGGTGACTGTGTCCTTTGTGCGCGGACGCTCGGGCACCGCTCGGGTGTTTCTTCCGATCAGCTGCGGAGATCGCTCGGTGGGCTGCGTCTCAGTGGGGGCGCAAGAGTGTACGGTGAGCGTGCGGTGCCGCGAGCAAAACGCGACCTGCGGGGATGTGGGAGAGTGCGTGGCGCTTGTGGTTCCGGTGGAGTATCCGAGCTTGGATGGGGCTGTTGACGATGTCGCCGTGACAACTGTCGTTGACGCGACGACGGGTCGAGTGGACGCCACGAGCAGTCTGGACGCGCGTGCAGATGTCCCAGTCGATCAACCGCAAGAACTAGACACTCCGCCGATGTGTCCAGCTGGGACACCCAGCTTTTGTGCAGGCGCTTGTGTAGACACAGCCACCTCGATCAGCCACTGCGGTCGATGCAACAACAGGTGCACTGCGACGGCGCCAAACACACCCATTTGCACCGCTGGAGCGTGCTCGCTTCGGTGCGCCCCGGGCTTGCAGCTCGTCGGGAGTCGATGTGTGTCGGCGACCGCTGCGCCCAGGCCACTGGTGCCCATGTCGCTTGGGAGCAGCAGTCTCAGAAGACCGAACTTTCGTTGGGCGTTAACAGCCGAATTTGATGGCGCGATGATCGAGGTCTGTCGTGACCGTGCGTGCACCATGGTCATAGAGGCAGCGCGAGTCACGGGGTTTGTGTTTCGCCCGACAAACCCGCTGCCCGCACGGAGCGTGGTGTTTTGGCGGATGCGTGGACTCGTTGGTATGGACGCGAGCACTACGCTGAGCCCCACGTGGTCCTTTCACGTCCCGGCAGTGGACGCCAGCAACAACGTAGATACCAGCACAAATCCACACTGTGATGTCAACGGTGACGGCTTCGATGATGTTGTGGTGGGCGCTTACGGTGCGGACCCAAGCGGGCGAACTACCGCAGGGGGCGCGAGTGTTTATCACGGCGGCCCTGGAGGCGTCAGCCCGATCGCGGCGTCTGTCATCGAGGGAGTGAACATGAACGATCAGCTGGGGCGATCAGTCGCGTGCGCCGGAGACGTCAACGGCGACGGCTATGGTGATGTCATTTTGGGTGCAGCTCAAGCAGACCCAGGCGGACGTTTTGCCGCAGGAACGGCAGCCATTTTTCACGGGAGTGCAGCAGGGCTCAGCGCCGCTCCGGCGTTGGTGTTAAACGGCGTCGCGAGCAATGACAACTTCGGTTGGTCCGTAGCAGGGGCGGGGGACGTCAACAACGATGGCTACGCCGATGTGGTGGTCGGCGCGCCGTTAGCTGACCCGGGCGGACGCAGCCAGGCCGGGACCGTGAGCGTGTTTGGCGGAAGCCCTGTTGGCATCGTTGTGGCCTCGGTTCGAACAATCGATGGGCTCGCTCAAAACGACAACTTTGGTTGGTCCGTCGCAAGCGCTGGAGATGTGAATGGAGACGTCTACAGTGACTTGGTCGTTGGCGCCGTACGCGCATCTCCGAGTGCGATGGCGGAGGCGGGAATGGCTCGAATTTTTCACGGAAGCTTGCTGGGAGTGAGCGCGATTGCACAGCAGCAGCTGCCGGGTTCGGCGGCGGGAGATCTGTTTGGAGGCACTGTCGCTTGCGCAGGTGACCTGAACAACGATGGCTACAGCGACGTCGTCGTAGGGGCAGACTCTGCGTCTCCCGGGGGCCGCGCGCTGGCCGGGTCTGCGAGTGTTTTTCATGGCAGCGGCGTAGGAGTTCGCGCCGCCATGGTGCAACAGATGAACGGCGTAGCAGCGGGCGATCGCATGGGCGCTTCTGTCGCCAGTGCCGGTGATTTAAACGGAGATGGCTACGGCGATTTGGTGCTTGGAGCCGATCAAGCAGACCCGGGAGGTCGCGCAAACGCTGGCGCCGCGAGTGTGTATCACGGCAGCGCGATCGGAGTTCCCTCGGTCCCAACGCTTTTGATCGAGGGATCGCTCAACAACGATCGATTTGGAAGCTCAGTGGCGCGCGCCGGAGACATCAACGGCGACGGATACGGCGATGTGCTCGTGGGCGCTTGGCTTGGAGATCCACGAAGCCGACAAGATGTTGGAAGCGCAAGCATCTACCACGGCGGGATCGCAGGCCTTGCGGGCATGCCCGCGGTGGTGCTTGAAGGCGCACTTGCGAACGACTATTTCGGTGCCTCCGTCGCAAACATGGATGTGCGCACGAACTGGCGCACCAATGGACCCACCGGTTGGCGCACAATGCAGTTGCGGGCATCGCTCAACGGCCACGTTGCCACGACCGCTCGCGTGCGATTAGAGCGACCGTTGCGCCTTATGCCGGCCGCACTCTGAGAGCACGCACAACGGCGACGAAGGTCTGGTGATTGTCAGAAATTTTGCGCCTGCCATGAGCGACGGTATCACCGAGAGCCTAAGGAGTTCTCTGCATGTCCATTTTGACCATTTTGATTTCGGCGCTTAGCGCCCTGGTATTCGTTGTCTTGCTGCTCGCCGCGTTGAAGCCCAACGAAATGCGTATTGAGCGAAGCGCAACGATCAAAGCGGCGCCGGAGCGAATCTTCGAGTTAATCAACGATTTTCATGGCTGGTCGAAGTGGTCCCCTTGGGACAAAATCGAGCCCGCTATGCAACGGACCTACGATGGCGAGTCTGCCGGTGAAGGCGCTCGGTATGCCTGGGTGGGAGACAAAGTGGGCTCAGGATCGATGGAGATCCTGTCGGCAACGGCAGCGAGTCATATCAAGATTAAGCTGGATTTTATCAAGCCGTTTGAGGGACATAACATCACTGAGTTTTCGCTTGAGCCCGATGGCGACAGCACCAAAGTGACCTGGTTGATGCACGGTCCGAGCGCGTTTGTTTCAAAGATCATGAGCGTGTTTGTGAACATGGATCAGATGATCGGAAAAGACTTCGAAAAGGGCCTTGTGGACCTGAAGCTCGTCACCGAGCGCGCCCACAGCTAAGTTTCGGAGCGTGTGGGGGCTCGCTCTAAGCCCTCGGTCAGATCGTGCAGCACAAACTCACGCTCGCGACTGGGATCCTCGCGCCAGTGCGCTGCGACATGCGCGCTGCCACACAAATAAGCCGCCTCAATGGTCTTCTCAGCGACCGAAATCCACCGGGCAGCGGCGTGGAGTCTCGCGGGATCAAGTCGTCCATTCTCGTCAGCGTACTGCGCGAGCGCCACGAGTGTGTCTGAGCGAATCACTCCTATCCCCCGCGAACTCTCACAGATCAACACCTGCTCTTCCCACGCGTCGCAGTGCACGTAGAAAGGGTCAGGATCTTTGGTGAGCTCGCGCGTGTACAGCTCAGGGCACTCGACGGTAAAAAGCCGGTCCAATGTGACGCGATCAAACACCGTGAGGGACACAAAATGCGTGTGCCCCCCGTACTCGTGGGTTACGGCGACAAAAGCCCGGTCGCTCTGTGCGACCGCCGGTCGGCATGCGTCAAAGCCAAGCTGTCCCTGCACGGGGTGTATGCGGATGAGTGTTGGTGGCTCTTCTCGTGGGTGGCTGCACTCGTACACGCGCCACTGCGGAGTGTGTCCGATGACATCGAGCGCAAGGAGTGTGTCGTTGCGAAGGACAAGCGTAGCGGTTGCGTACGACAGTCCCTCGGGAGTGGAAATCGGTTGCCACTCGCTCGATGGCTGCTCAAGATCAAGCGACACCATGCGCGGATCGCGCGATCGGGCGGCGAAGAGGACGCCATCTTTCATTGCGAGCGAACTGACACCAAAGAAGCCCACGTTCGAGAGCACCACGACCCGCTCAACCTGCGGTTCAGACTGAAATACTCCACGCCAAATGGTAATGGCATACTCGTGACCGACCGCCATACGATCCCGCTCGATGTCCAGCGCATAGTGGCTCACGGGTCCAGTGACAGAGCCGCAGGTATGAAGCGACTCTCCATCCCAGTGATACACAGTCGTCTCGCGACTGGTTGAGAGCGCGAAGGCGCGTTCGAAACGGTTGAGCATCGCGCGAAGAGCCTGCGCTATCAACCTGCCAATCGCAAGGCTTGACCAATCACTAAACGCTGTCGCGCCCCGTCCTGCTCGGGGTACTACATTGTCTCTCTCCACTGAACTGCGAAGGCCCACCATGAGCGTCACTTTTACCGAGCTGTTTGCGCTATATTTTCAGAGCCCCGCGCTCGCGATTTTGAGCATCCGGAGGTTGCTGTTGCGCAATGAGTTTTCTGCATCTCTTTATCAAGAAGCCCAGTTGATGGGCTCGGTGCAGCAGCCCAATGCATGGCCTCCCCCAGCACAGAGTCCCGTGATGTATGGAGGCAACCCCAATGACTTCAATCCCAATCGCGCGCAGGCTCCGAGCGAGCAGGTGTTGCTTGCCCGGCTCATTTCTGCCTTCGCGATGCAGCCGCAGTCCACCATTTGCGGGCCCAATCTCACCGCGCGCGCAGAAGAGATCCTGCTGTCCAACGTGATGCTTCCAGAGTACCTCTGGTTAGCAATCTACGAGGGCCCGCTCGTGTTGATTGACCTACGGACCATGCTCGAGAGGGGTTTTGCGCCGGCGCCTGGGATCATCGTGAAGGCGACCGCGGCGTGTGCGCTTCCGATCGCCCGGGCGGAGGCGCTGCTTGGCGGTTCGCCCATAGACCAAGCGCGGCAGCACTTCTCGCAGCTGGCGTCGCAGGCCGCGGCACTTGGCGTTTCGATCAACGCAATACCCATTTGGCTCAGCGCGCTTGAGGCCGCAGAGAAGACCCCTGAGCCGCAGGATGATGTCCAAGCTATGACTCAGCTCACATCGCTGCTCACCAAGCTTCCGCCGAGCGAGGCTCACGCCGTGGCCCTGAAGCGAATGCAACAGAGCTGCGTGTTGATGATGGGTACAGCTGCCGTGCAAGAGAGCATCCTCGAGACGGCGGCGACGGCCATTGGGCTCTCGATGAGCCTGCCTCCCGCTTATCGAGACGTCGAGACGATGTACACCGCGGCCACAGAGGGGATGTTTCTCGCCGGACAAATCGCGGGCAAAAATGCGATTTTTCTCGGCACCCTCACAGCGCGGTCGCTCGCGCGCGCCGGGCACGCTGAGCGGGCCAATGAGGTGCTGCTACGAACCGAAGCGCTCGCTGAGACCGAGGGAGACAAGCTGGATGTTGCTCAGGCGCGGCTTGATCCGAGCTTTGGGGATCAGGGGTTTGAGCCGGTCCAAGCGCTCGCGTTGCGGCTGGATCAGTCGACTCATTTGCCTGGAAAAATGCGGATCTCTCCGCTGCAGTCGCTGATCACATACTGGCCGCTAAAACGCGAGGGCGTTGAGAAGTACATGGAGGAGGTCCTTGTTTTTGCGCGGCAGTCGAATGACGCCGAGAGGGTTCGGCTTTTGATGACTTTGGCGATGAAATGCTACGAGCGAGGCGCACACGAGCGTGTGAGACCGTTGATTGAGGGGCTTAAGGCAGAGTCTTTCGCCGCTGCCGCCGCCACGATTCCACCTGGGTTGAGACCGATGGTTGAAGAGGTCATGATCGCCTCTCGTGAGTGGACTGAAGCCCGCAGCACTGATGGGGCCATTGCTAAGTCATCGCTGCAGCAGTTGGCTGCGCAACAGAGGTACAAAGACGCAGCACAGAGTATGCAGCTTGAGAGCGACCGTTGGCGCGCGCTCAGCTTTTATCACATCGCCGACGCGGACCTCGCGGGCACCGCAAAGGCCTGGTATTTAGCCGGAAATTCACGCGAGGCCCTCAAGCTCTTTGAGCAATGCATCGCGTGGTTTGAAGCCCGCGCGTCGGACATCACCCACGCCGCAACGGCCCTGGGCTGGTTCGCCTCTTGGTCGCAACGCTATGCCTACGCAGCGTTTGCCGCGCTTGATTGCGATCAGGCGATTCGAGCGCTCGCGTTTGCCGAGGCCGCGCGATTTTACTCGGCGAATGAGCGACTCGGGCCACGAAGCAAGCCACCCGCGGGGGTCTCGGCGATCGAGTGGATCGCCTACTGCAACGCTTGGCGTGCTGCTGCGGGACGCGCTTCTAACGACATCCTCAGCGAGCACGCGGTGATGGACGGAGCCGCCCAGACCCATCTCAACATCCTGCGGCAGTCGTTGCTGTCTCGTGGAGTGGGTCCCGCAGAGCTGCTGCCCACGGGTCGTCCGGTGGACGTCGAAGCGCTGCTTGAGCGCGTGCGAAAAAAGAGCAAGACGACGGTGGTTCTCTATAGCATCAGAGCGAACGATCACCTGCGATTCATCTGCGTTAGTGAAAAAGGCGTCCGTCAGATTCCGCTGGATCCGCTCGATGGCGCGCGCATCGTGGGTGCCTGCGATGCGTATGCGCTCGCGTTGCGTGAGGCGGTGGCCGCGGATCGGGCAGCGGTGGTCCGAGAGAGACTTCCGCAGCTGCTTGAGGCTGCAGGAGCACAGATGTTTGCCATCGTTGAAGAGGCGCTCGCCGGCACAACTCCCAACGCGCGCGTGCTCTGGATCCCCCACGGAGTGCTCTCAGTGATCCCACTTGCAGCGTGCGAGCGCGCACAGAAATCGGTGTATGAGCTCGCCTCGGTGCTCGTTGCTCCGTCGCTGACCTTTGCAAGCGATGTTCTTGATGTGGATCGCGTGATCGATCGACGTGTGCGTTCACTGCGAGGTCGCGCTGACGAAGCAGACACGGCGACAGAAGGGGGCAGCACCCTCGCCCGGCTGATCGATCCGATGTGCACCGAAGATCTCTCAGCGCAGGACGCAAGCAGCTTCGTAGCGTCGATGCAGGGGCACTCTGTTTTGCACCTCGAGTGTCACGGAGTGTTTGTCGCAAGCAACCCCGATCAGAGCTATCTGAAGCTCG
>JANNCG010000854.1:0-2099 GCA_031386385.1 Myxococcales bacterium | reverse complement strand
CTGCCACCCAGCTGGCAACAACCGCCCCGCATCCACCAGCTGTGCGCTGCCCACGCGTCGGCAAGACGGCAACCACAACACCGTGAGTCCAGCGGTGACCGCAACACAATGACGCCGCGAGATTCGACGATTCAATAAATCCACAACTCCAACACTTGACTGGGTCGAAACCCGAGCGCACTATTCATAACCCTTTTCACACTTTGGGGCTGTAGCTCAGTTGGGAGAGCGCCAGAATCGCACTCTGGAGGCCGTGGGTTCGACCCCCATCAGCTCCACTTTTAGTTCTCTACATCTGCTCATCACTCAGACCTCATCAACTGAGTGACTGTGCAGTATTGGCGAATCGCAAAAATACTTTTTGACAATCGCTGCTGAGCGTTGCTCATACAGATGCCACTATGTCTGTAACACTCAAAGAAGCACTGCTTTCAGAAGCACAACGCCCCACGGTTTTGACCGATTGCGAAAAAGTCATCGACGAAGAGGTCGCGGCAAAATCCGGGTTCTCAGGACTGGCCGTCAAAGGCGCGTTTGCGATGGTGAAGGCAATTAAGCCTGGGATTATTCACGAAAGTGTCAACGCGCTCTTGGACGAGTTTGTTGAAAAAATGGAGCCCTTCTACGCAGACTTCAAAACCAAAGGGACCGGAACACTTGAGGCATACTTTACCGCGCGCCCAAGCGAAGTCGCCGACGCCCTCCTCGGTGTCACAGACGCCCGCGCCCGCAGATCCACCAATGGAACTCTAAAGAAGGCTTACGAGTCGTTGCGTCCCAAAGGCAAACTCCACGTTGAGACCGCGCTTCCACGGCTCGCTCGGATGGTTGCAAAGCACGCCAAATGACCCCCGCGATTCACCTGCAAAACAAAGTCGCCGTCATCACTGGAGCCTCACGCGGGATCGGCGCTGCGATCGCTCGCTGCTTTGCCGCCCACGGAGCCTCCGTTGTTCTCTCGTCACGAAAGCTTGAGTCTTGCGAACAGCTCGCGCATGAGATCACCACTGCGGGAGGCAAAGCGATCGCCATCGCCGCACATGCGGGCAACGTTGCCGACATTCATGCGTTGATCAAAAAATCGGCGGACCATTTTGGTTCGCTTCATATTTTAGTGAACAACGCAGCGACGAATCCTCACTTCGGGCCCATGGTCACCATTGACGAGGGCGCTTGGCAAAAAACATTCGAAGTGAATCTGCGAGGATATTTCGAGGCAACACGAGCATTTGTCGAGCACGTCGTGTCGCACAGTGTTGAGTCGGATCCGCGTGGGACACGAGCTTCGGTCCTCAACGTAGCGAGCGTCCAAGGTCTCGGCGCATCACTCGCTCAAGGCGTATACGGCATGACAAAAGCTGCCGTCATCTCCATGACAAAGACCCTCGCAGTTGAGCTTGGTCCCGTCGGCATTCGCGTCAACGCGATCGCTCCTGGACTGGTACAGACCAAGTTTGCTGCTGCCATTGTGAGCAACGATGACCTCGTTCAGCGTGTGGTGGACCGCACACCACTTGGTCGCTATGCACAGCCCGAAGAGATCGCGCCCGCAGCGCTTTATTTAACCTCCGATGCGGCTGCTTATGTGACTGGGCACACGCTCGTCATTGATGGCGGGTACACGCTGGGTTAGCGAGACTGCTTAGCTCGAGCGGAGCTGCAAAACATCCCCAGGAGCAGCCTCGATCTCACGGCCACCATAGGACCACGTGTGATGCGTCGATGACAGATTGCTCAACTGAATCTGCGAACTGCCATCAGAGAGAGTCCTGGTGCGCGTAATAAAGGCTTGGGGACGTGTCGCATCTGCGAGAGAAATCTCAGCAACTTGTGTCCACTGCTCACCCTGCCAACGAACAACAAGCGTCGGTTGTCCGTGGATCGTCTGTGCGGACACCGTACACCCCGCCATGGTCTGTGGGTCCGTCCCAGGAGTCGCGATCACGACGGTCTCAGCGGGGTTGTTTGGCCGCGTAATACTAATTGCACATGCAGCAGAGTCACGAACAGAGAGGAGCACGTCTGTCGCAATCAGCTGCAAAGAACTCGCGGTACGCTGCACACGGACTGCGGGTTGTGATGTGGTCGCAACGGTGGTG
>JANNCG010000823.1:0-3146 GCA_031386385.1 Myxococcales bacterium | reverse complement strand
GACCACGACGGCCGGTCCGCTGTCGTCGCGGCACGGCGCGCGGCTGTTGAGCGCCTCGCGGCAAACGCAGGCGCCAACGATCCGCCCGCCGAGCTGTGCGAAGTCGCTGGCCTGCCCCGAAGCAACGACGCTGCGCGGATGGTCGCAGCTGCACGCTCCGCGCTCTGGAATCACTAGCGGTTTATCCGCTCGTTTCGCGGCAGCCCGCCCACGGTCGTTCACGAGCCGTATCGAAGTGCGACAGCCTACCCCCTCGCGCCCTGAACGGAGATCTCACGCTTCGTGGTCCGCTTCAGCGATGCCTCACTCACTTGACGAATCGGTCCCTCCCGATGTGGTCTTTGATCGGGTTGTGGTTAGCGAGACTTGCGGGTTGTGGACTTTGACTTTAGGCGCGTGAGTTCGAGCTCGAGTGCGCGCACTTTTGCTTCGAGCTCGACCCGTTGCGAGTGTTCACGCTCTTTCTCGGCCCGCTCATACTCTTTCTCAGCACGCTCACGCTCTTTCTCAGCGCGCTCATGCTCTCTCTCGGCACGTTCGAACTCTTCAGCGCTTAAGAACAACTGTTCGCCACCAACACCCAACCCGAGCCGAATCAATCGCTGGTCGCCCTCGCCCACCAAGCGCAACCAACAGCAGAGCGCCTCGCTCTGCACCCGATCTGCGTTGCTCTGCAGCACCAACACCAGCGCACCGGCTTTATCGCGCCGAAACACCTGCCAACGCACACGTGAGCGTCCACGGCTCGCCTCAGCCATCCGCGGCGCTTCGGGATCGAAGAGTACCAGTTCTTGCACTCCCGTGTGTTCGTACAAGGGCCGCGCGTCTTTATAATCCTTGTCCACATCGAGACTCACAACCTCGAATGCAAAAAGCGGCGGCGAATCGAGGGTCCACAATTGCCACGACGGCGGCGCACTGAGGGGATCTGCCCCGGCGATCACATACACGTCCGGAGAGACGCACTTTTTAGGGTTGCGCTCGACGTAGTACCAAAACTGATCCGCACCGACAAAGCACGGAGCCAGCGCTCTCAGCGAGCGATAGCGTTTTTTTGTTGCGAGTGAACCCTCCGTCGCTTCACGCAAAAAGCGTTGGATCAATGGGCGCAAAAACTCTGCGATCAAACGCTGCAACGTGTTTTCAGCCATGTCATCTGTCTCGGGGTACCTGACCGCTACACCAGCAGACTTGCCTTTTTTCGTCGTCGCTGCGCTTCGAGCTGTGTGCATTGCACCACTCAAGCACATCGCACTTTGCCATGCAACTTGCTCAGGACGCATTCTCGTCGAGACGCGATGGATCACGGACGCGGTTGGATGTGACGTGCGACTGAAAAGCCTCGTGTTAGCCAACATTTGCGATACAAAGTCGTTGGGTCGTTGGACCCTCACTATAGCGCTATAGTCACCTCACTATAGCGCTATAGTGAGTCCACTAAATCACCCTTACGCTTGTGTGACCCCCGCTCAACTGCTACCGTCTCTGCGTGAAAAAATCCTCGCCCAAACCGACCGCTCGACCCGCTCCTAAAGCCCTCGCCCCGATCGTCGCAAACGCATCCAAGAGCCCCGCCGCGGCACACGAAGGCCCGGCCCTGTCTAAGGCCGAACAAGCGCTGCTCGCAACAGCCCTTGAGCGCTCAGAGTCCACGCGCAACGCGATTGAAACTTCGCTCGTAGAATACGGCCGTTGGCTGCTTGTGCACGTGTTTGGCGACGACACGAGTGCGGTCCTTGAGCATCGCTATGACAACCCCATTTGGGTGCATCTGCTCAAGCGCGCCGGAGGGTCTACACTGCGATTGAGTCCGCGGTTTCTCTCCAACGCGCTGCTCATTGCGACCTACGACAAGCGCCTCAACGACGGCTCGTGGAAGGCCCTCGACCCCGGACGCAAAGAGATCTTGCTGCCGCTGAAAGCTGACCGCGAGCTACGCGACGCAGCCAAGCACGTGCTGACGGCCAACCTGAGCACGCGCAAGACGCGTGAGTTTGTGGGGCAGCTGCGCGAGGCCAACGGGGTGAGCGTCGAGCGTCGTGAAAGCGCAGCGCGTGTTCGCCAGATCCTTCGCAGCACCCACGACCGTTTTTCAGGAAAGCAGCGCACCGAGCGCATTCTCGCCGCAGCCAAAAAGCTCGACGCGAAAGAGCGCGGGCAGCTGGTCAAAGAGTTTGAAGCCCTCGCCAAAACGGCCGCAGCGCTGGCAAAGAAGATTCACTCGGTGTGAGGGGGTGACGGGGGTGGCGGGTCGCAAGAAACGCTCGCCGAAGGCAACCGCTACGATCGCGGCACGAGCCACGCAAGCAGCTCACGCTCATCGGTCGCAAAGATCGCATGGTCAATCGCGTCCCAGTGCTCTGGTGTGGCGTTGGCCAAGAGAGCAATCTGCTCGCTCTCGGTGAGCGCACGCTTCAATCGCATCGACGCGGACCGCACAAAGCCATTGCGGCGCTCAAGGGCGATCCCCTCGAGTTTGCCCTCGAGTTTGCCCTCGAGTTTGCCCTTCTCAATGCCTCGCGCTTCTAACGTACGACTCAACTCGTCGCTCCATGCGGTAATGCTCATAACTGCCTCACGTTCGTCTGGGTATTGTGCAATGATTTCTTCACGGGTCAAGCCTAACTCACGCATCCACGGCAGCAACGCGTCCCGCTCCCACCGGTGCTCTTCGATCCCCAACAGCTCTGTGACCGCGACTTTGAAGGTGTTGCCCGCGCTCATCAGCCGAAGGAGCAGCGTCTCGTCCGTTGCCTCAAGTGCAGATGTCACGACTAAGTGCAGCGCAAAACCGTTCGCAGCGCTGTAAAATCCCTTTGGCCAATTGGGATTAGGGACGAACCCGAGCTGCGTACGCGCGGTCTCCGGATCGCCACCGCTAATGATCCACAACGCCAGTGGAGCAGCCGTCTCAGGCTCTTTGTTGCGGTTGGCCTTTCGTCGCAAGTGCGCCGCGAGGTTCAGTTGTTTTTGCACACAGAGCAGCACGTCTTGGACCGAGGGAGCGTCGTGAAATGCCTCAACCAAACACTCACGCGAGGTGATTTCTCCCAACCATCCACCACGCGGACGTGGCGTTCGCCGTGGATCGACCGCGGCGAATTGCTGGAGCGGCGAGAGCGGGGGTGTTTCAGGATCCGCTTCGG
>JANNCG010000815.1:0-12642 GCA_031386385.1 Myxococcales bacterium | reverse complement strand
GGCGAACCTCTCGCTCGACCTTGGCTTTGCTCTTCGCAAACGAGGTCCCACCGAGGCGGTCGAGCTTGGGAGAGCTGTCGCCGCCGGACCATTTTTGTACTTGGTTTAGTCGCGCAACGGGCAGAAAGAGTCGATCGCCGCCAGCGTACTCAATGATCAACAGGTCCGTCTCGGTGATGCCCACCCTGCGGTGCTCAAGGCCAAGGTACCTTCCGATCCCGTGGTCGATGTGCACGATGTGATCGCCGACGGTAAGCGAGCGAAGATCATCAATGAATGCCTTGCTTTTTCGCTCGCCATCGCGATTTTGTACGCGCTTGGTCCGCCGCGCTCGGCTCCCAAAAATCTCTTCTTCGGTGACAAACGCGATGTGTCTCGATGGCAGCACCAAGCCGGCAGAGAGCTCACCGATGATGACCTCAACAGCGGGCCTAGAGCTGACGGTCTCTGCGGTGGTTGAGTTCGCCGCGGGAGTTGCTGCGCCCACCCAAGACGGCGTGCTGTGCATGAACCGAGCGTCGACCTCGTGCGCACGAAGCAACGCCGCGACGCGCTCGGCCTGCGAAGCGGTACGGCCGGTAATCACAACGCGAAATCCCTCCGTCTGCCAGTAGCGAATGTGATCGACCAGAGGCAACAGAGCGTCGTGCTTTCCTCGCTCTGCGCGGAGGAGACGAATCTCGGTGGCGAGTCGATCGAGCCGCTCGGCTCCGGCGTCGAGCGCTATGGTCCCCGAGGGAACATACTCAAGCAGCTCGCGCCACCGTGCCAGATCGTTGAGCGCGAGGGGTGTTGACTCAGGAGACTCTGAGGGTGCCTGCACCGTAATCGCGTGTGAAACAACCAACGAACTTCGCTGCAACGTGCGCGAGACCTCGCTGTCGGCGAGATACAATTGTTCATGCAAAAAGCACGGCTCACGCCGCGAGGTGCGCTCAAGTCGATCTCTCGCCGCGAGGTCAAACTCAACGCTCAGCGCACGGCTCACGCGATCAGGCTCAATGACCACCCATTTGGCGTTGGCCGGAAGATAGTCCAACACCGAGTCGAGTTTTTCGTAGTACGCCGGGAGCAGTCCATCGGCGCCGAGATAGGATCGTCCGCTCTCCACGTCCTCGACGAGCCGCAGGACCTTCTGATGCGCCAGGTCCAACTTGTCGCACAGCGCCATCATCGTCTCGCGGGCGCGGGCTTTTTCAACGACGCCCAAGAGCGCTTCGCGCACCGGATGAATGTACAGTTCGCGTGCGCTCCCAACCGTGCGCTGGCCGTCGGGATTGAAGTACTTAATCGACGCACAAAGCTCCTCGTCGAGCTCAATTCGCGCTGGAAATTCATTGGACGGAGACCACACATCGATCACCGCGCCGCGCACCGCATACGTCCCGGGATCTTCAACCACCGGAACGCGAAGATACCCCCCTTCATCAAGAGCCCTGAGCAGCTTATCTCGCTCAAGAATCTCCTCCAGTTGCACGAGCTCTCCGCGTTTGGCGAGCGCGTCTCTCGGGAGGACCTTTCGCATAAGCGCCGCGGCGGGGATGCACAGCACCTGCCATTGGTTGCTTTCGACAAGCGCGAACAACGTCGCGAGCTTCTGCATGATCACCGCACGGTCCGGCGCCATCTGCGAGTACGGTGTGTGCTCACTTGCAGGAAGCACCAACACCCGCTTGGCGCTATCGAATCCATCGGTTTTTTGCGCCGCATTAGATCCAAGATAGAAATCGATATCACCTGCAAATGTTCTCGCAGATTCAACATCATCGAGCAGCACAACAAAGCGAGTCGTCGGGTCTTTGATGCACGCCTCTGCGAGTGCCCACGCGAGCGCACCGCGGGTGCAGTTTTTGAGGTCTACGCGCGAAGGCGCCTTTTCGAGACATCGCTCAGAGAGCAGTTCGAGCGAAACGCGCGCTGGCGTCGAAGCGTCTTCCATCACGGATGCGACGGTGCTTAACACTCTAAGAACCAATGCGCTACGGGTTGGGCGAAAGGCGTGATATCCACCCAGGGGTCTGACTGCTATGAAAAATACAACTCGCAAGGCCCCGCCAACCAAAGCATCCAAGTCAAGCAAGGATGCGTCTCGCAAACCCGCGGCAAAGGGCGCGAAGCCCTCCCGAGACGAAGCGCGAAAGGCGTACGCGAAAGGATCGAAGCCTACACGTGATGAAGGTCGCAAATCGTACGGCAAATCAGCGGCGAAAGACTCTGCGCCGAAGCGAGATGAGCCAAAGAAATCTTTCGCCAAGGGTCCTGCCGGACGCGGTGACGAGCCTAGGAAGTCTTTTGCAAAAGGTCCTGCAGCGCGGAGTGCTGAGCCTCGCAAATCGTTTGCAAATCCCGGTGCACCAAATCGCGAAGCGCCTCGCAGATCGTTTGGCAGAAGTTCAGTGCCTCAGGTGGATTCGCATCCGTCATTTGATACCGCTGCGCCCCCCCGCCGGCCTGCGCCACTCAACGCTCCGCCGCCAGTGAAGAAAGATCCTCGCAAAGCGTTCGTCAGCGTCCCTACGCCGACGCGCGATGAGATTCGCAAGCGATTTGCACCCACAAAGGACATTCGACCGGAGTCTCACAAGTCCTTTCGCCAAGAGGCCGAAGAGGCAAAACTTGAGCGCCGCAACGCGACGCCGGTCTTTGATCCTGCGATGGCCTCGCACACGCCACTGTTGCGTGGCGAGTGGTTATTCACCACCCGTGAGGGATACGAGACAGATTTGGTTCAAGAGCAGCAGCAGAGCAAGCATCTTCGTGTCGCCGCCCCTCGGATCATCGGGCCAGGGCTTGTGGCGTCCGGGGGCGAGTACCAAGAGTGGGCCTTCGCGCGCCAGGCGCTCTTTGTTCGCAGCATTGTCCGGGCCGAAACGAGCACCAAGCTCGATCGGGCCGTGGCCGAATCGATCAGAGAATTAGCAGCAAAAGATAAGGCACTTCAGTCGCCGTGGTCCCTGCAAGTGTGGACCACAGATACGCTTGAGGGCAACAAGCTGGCCCGCACCGCGGACGTTCTTGATCGCTCGGTGCTCAGCCAGTGCGCCGCGATTGATGCCGGCTGGTCCGACCGCCACTTGGTGAACGCGAAAGCAGCACGCGAGGCTGGAGGATGGGTCGCGCAGGTGTGTGTGCGCTCGCCTGTTGAGGCCGTCATCGGATTTCAACGGGCCGTTGAGCTTCATTCTATGCACCCTGGTGGGCGGGCACGAATGCGCGTCGAGGGTGAATCCCCATCGCGTGCGGCGAAGAAGCTTGAGGAGGCATTTGACTGGTTCGGTGTGGCACCGACTCGCGGAGACCGTTGCGTAGATCTAGGTGCTGCACCCGGCGGTTGGACCAAGGTCCTCTTGGATCGCGGCGCCATTGTGACCGCGGTGGATCCGGGACAGATGGCCGCAGGAATTCGAGCCAACCGATCGCTCGTCCACGTGTTAGGGAGCGCCTTTGACTACGCCCCCGACAGTCCTGTCGATTGGCTTTTTTGCGATATGGTCTGGCGGCCGCTAGAGGTTGTCGCGTTGCTGGCGAAGTGGGCTCGGCGAGGGTGGGCGTCCATGATGATCGCCAATGTGAAGTTGCCGATGAAGAGTAAGGCGGAGTTTGTGCACCGCCTTCGCGATGTGTTGCGCGATGGAGGATGGGAGCACGTTCGGGTACGCCAACTTTATCACGATCGAGAAGAAGTGACCTTTGCCGCAAATCGAAAATAGCGCATCATTGCGCACAGAATGACCCAGCGCACTTCTGTTCGTCTCTCGTTGTCCCGTGCTGCTTGCTGCTTGATCACGGCGGTCTCAGTCGCTCACTGCACGGACGCAATCGATCCGATGGCCGACCGTCCCACGGTTCGTGTCGACGCCACGGCGGATGCGCTCACGACGGATGTCAATTCGTTCGACAACGTGGTTGGGCCGTCGGTTGATGGTGGGATGGACGGGTCCATGTGCCGCAACGTGACGTGCAACGGGGTTTGTTGTCGCAACGCCGAGGTGTGCCGATACGACACGTGTGTTCCTGATTTGGGCAGGTGTATTCCACGCAATCCAGACGCGGGGGTGGATGGGGGAGCGTTGATGGAGGACAGCTGTCCGAGCGACTCTTACTGTGATGCGATGGGCAACTGCATTCCGTATGGCGTGCCGATGAGCCGGACGTTTGATGACACGTGCCGGACCCGAGCGATCCCGGCGCCATTGGTTCCAGCGACGCAGTGCCAGTGGGCGATGCGAGGGATCAATGGGACGCCTTCGGTTGCCCGACTCGGGACGGCACCCCCTGATGGCCAGTGGAAACCGAGTATCATCGTGGCGGTCAACGACGCAGCGGGATCGCCCTATACGTCGGGTGGGCATATCTACATTTTTAACAGCGAAACGTGCGAGGTTGAGCATCGTCTCGATGCCGCGGATCAGATTGTCGCCTCCGCAGGGACTCCCGCGGTTGGGGATCTGGACGGTGACGGTGTTGCTGAGATTGTTGCCGGCTCAGGTATGGGTGGGGTGGTTGCGTTTAGGTACAACACCGTGATGCGAACTTGGTCTACCTGGTGGCGCGCAGCAGGGCCGGTGTACACCGCGACGGCTCCGTACATCGTGGATCTGACGGGCGATGGCAACGCAGAGATTGTCGTCGGCATGCACGTGTGGAACGCCGCTGGGATGCCCCTTGTCACCAACCCGCCGACGGTAGAATACGTAGGATATCAACAGCCATCCATCGTCGTCGATGTGGATCTCGACGGTCAATATGAGCTCATCGCAAACGGTGGAATCTGGCAGCTCAACGCGGCAATGATGCGCTGGGACCGCGAGCCTTACGACAACGCAACGCTCGCCTCGGGATTTGAAGCGGTCGCGGACTTTGGCAACTTTCCGGGTCGTGCGGGGGACATGCCTGGTCGGCCAGAAATTGTTCACTTCAACACCACTCGTCTTGCCGTTCGCACGATCGGCGGCGATGTGGTCTTCACTGCCGCGGCGGCGCCTGTTGGGGGAGGAGGACCTCCGGCGGTTGCGGATCTCGACGGTGATGGCCTGCCCGAAATCGTCGTCGCCGGGCGTGCTTTGGTGGCCTATGATCCAGACTGCGTGATGGCGGGTCCACGTCCCGGTGGAGTGTGCTCAGGCGCGCGACGTGACGGAATCCTGTGGGTCCAAAACGGGCTCCGGGATGCATCAAGCGCGATCAATGGCGTCACGGTGTTTGACTTTGACGGGGATGGTCGGACAGAGGTCGTCGAGGCCGATGAGTGTTTCACACGGATCTTCGACGGCCGCACGGGCGTGCCGCGATGGAGCGCTCCGAGGGTGTCTTGCACGTTCATCGAGATGCCTGTGGTGGCTGACGTAGACAACGATTTCAGCGCAGAGATCATTGTGGGAGCCAATCAGTTCTGTGGCGGTGAGTGTGGGCTCGCTCGCGGCGCGCCCGATCCGATTCTGCCTGGTTTTGCATGCATGATGGACTCTGGCTGCCCCACCGGCGCTCGCTGCGTTGGGGGACTGTGCCGCTGTACAGATCCCGCAGACTGCGGAGCCGGAAACGCCTGTGTCGCGCCACTCGTCGCAGATGGCATGGGAAACGTGTGTCGCAGCACCTACGACCCATCTATAGGTTTAAAAGTATATGGTGATGCGAGAAACCGGTGGGTTCCGTCTCGCCCCGTGTGGAATCAGTATGCCTATTCGGTGACAAACGTCGGGGACAACGCGACGATCCCCTCGCGCGCGATGGCGCAAAACAACTGGCAAGTCGGCGGACTCAATAATTTCAGGCAAAACACGCAGGGAGTCCTCGGCGATCTCACGGCTCCAAACCTCACCATCGCCCCAGCTCCAGGCGGGTGTCTGTCCATGGGTGGGATGGGTGTGCGGCTGTCCGCCCGTTTTTGCAATCGAGGGACTGGCGTGGCCGGAGCCAACAGCTCGGTGACATTTTTCTCCGTCGCTCGTGACGGTCGCAGCACGGCACTGTGCACCGCGCGTGCCGATCGACCCATCAATCCAGGGACGTGCACCGACGTACGCTGTGACAACCCTGTAAACCTTCCGGCAGACACGACCGTTGAAGCTCAGGCGGACGCTAACGAGCAAGTCCAAGAGTGCCGCGAGGGCGACAACCGTCGTGTAATTTATCAACCCAGCGACTGCATCGGATAGACAATTATCAAGAGATCTGCAATTTCACTGAATCGCCATTCAGTTTCGCAAATCTGGTGCTATCGTGGCTGAATCCATCCATGAGCACTACCGAATTTCGACGTTTTCGCGGGACCGCAAAATATCTAACCAGCGACGCGCTTGAGTCCGCAGTCAACTGCGCGCTCGCCCTCGGTCGCCCCCTGTTAGTCAAAGGCGAGCCGGGCACAGGCAAGACACTCTTGGCCGAGTCTGTGGCGGAGGCCCTGGGGCTGCCGTTGCTCACCTGGCACGTCAAATCCACCACTCGCGCACAGGACGGCTTGTACGTCTACGACACCGTGCAGCGCCTCTACGACTCGCGCTTCGGCGACGGAAACGTGAAAGACATCAAGCAGTATATCAAGCTTGGCCCGCTGGGGCAGTCCTTCGCCAGCAGTGGGCGTGTGGTGCTTTTGATTGATGAGGTTGACAAGGCGGATCTGGAGTTTCCGAACGATCTTTTGCACGAGCTTGATCGCATGCGGTTTCGGATCAGCGAGACCAACGAAGATGTCGTTGCGAAGGATCGTCCCGTGGTGATCATTACGAGCAACAATGAGAAAGAGCTGCCGGACGCTTTCTTGCGACGCTGTGTGTTTCACTTCATCGACTTTCCGTCCAAAGAGCTCATGCTCGATATTGTCCGAGTGCATCATCCCAACTTGGCCCGCGAGATGATTGAGCAGATGATGACGGTGTTTTATGAGATTCGTGAGATGCGATCGTTGCGAAAGCGACCTAGCACAAGCGAGCTCATCGATTGGATCGCGGTGCTGAAATCCGCAGGAATCGACGCGGTAAAACTCGAGCGTCAGTTGCCCTTCCTAGGCGCACTATTGAAGAAAGAGCAGGACCTCGCTGCCTATGCTGACCAGCTGGCGGGCGGGCGAAAGTTTCGGTCATAGCTCAACATGTTTGTCGAATTTTTGTACGAGCTACGAAAGCGAAAAGTTCCTGTCGGGGCGCAAGAAGCCGTTGCCCTCGCGAGTGCCCTCTCGCAGGGTCTTCATGAGTCCTCGCTTGACGGATTTTACCACGTCGCGCGGGCGCTCCTTGTGCACTCCGAGCAGCACTTAGATGACTTTGATCTCGCATTTGGAGAGCATTTTCGAGGGATTCCAGCGAAGGCGCTTGAGATCACCGAAGAGCTATTAGAGTGGCTTAAAGACCCCAAGCCCATGCGCGAGCTGACCGAAGAAGAGCGACAGATGCTTCAGTCGCTTGACCTTGAGAGCGTCAAGCAGCAGCTCAAAGACCGTCTGCGCGAGCAGCGTGAGCGACACGACGGTGGCAATCGCTGGATCGGAACGGGCGGGACCTCGCCCTTTGGCCGCGGCGGAGAGTCCAAAAATGGGATCAACATCGGTGGCTCGTCCGGCAAAGGAAAAGGCGGTGCGATGCAAGCGGCCGATGCACGCAAGTACAAGCCGTATCGATCTGACGCCGCGCTGGATATTCGTCAAATTGAGGTCGCGCTTCGAAAGCTCAGAGCGTTTGCACGGGAAGGGACTGACGTTGAGCTGGACTTAGATGGGACAATCGACGCCACGGCACGCAACGCCGGAGAGCTTGAGGTGATCGTGAGGCCACCGAGGCGCAACAATACAAGAGTGATATTAATGATGGACGTCGGCGGCTCGATGGAGCCCTACCGTGAGTACGTTCAACAGCTGTTTTCAGCCGCAAAACGAGCGACCCACTGGAAAGAACTCCGCACGTACTTTTTTCACAACTGTGTGTATGGCCGTGTTTGGAAGTCCGACGGATTTCAAGAGTCCGTGAACTTGACGGACTTAATGAACGAGTGTGGCAAACACTACAAACTCGTGATGCTCGGCGATGCGTTGATGGCTCCCTACGAGTTGCTCGGAAGCGCGGGCTTCGGGGACGATGACCGAGTCTCGGGGCTGGAGTGGCTTGTGAAGCTTCGCAACCACTTCGAGCGAAGCGTCTGGTTAAATCCAGAGCCCCCTCGGGGCTGGAAGGGCAATACCATTGAGCCGATTGCGAAGGTATTTCCGATGTATCCGTTAACGGTAGAGGGACTCGGCGAGGGTGTCGACGAGCTGCGCAAGGGCCGGGGCAAACGCGCGGTGTAAGCCCTGTCCATTCAAACGTAACTTGCGATACACTCCCGCTCGCTATGGAAACACTCGCAGTCGCCGCGACCCTCGTTATCCTCTTGGGTATTGTGATTACGCGCATCAACTCGCGCTACGAGAAGACATCGCCGTCGTCCGGTGATGGTGACGAAGCAGGCCCCGAGGCGGTGCTTCAGGCCGCTTGGGACGAGTTTGCTGGCGATGAACCACTAGAGCTCGCTCGACGCCGGATCGATCGGTTGCTTCGGGTTTGTGCAATTGAAGAGCTAACGCAGAAAAGCAATGTTGTTCAGCTCGCTGTGATGGCCACCCGCGCCGAGCGATTTGATCTTCTTCCGACCCTTGCAGATCGCGCCGAAGAGCTCGACGCACATTGCGGTGAGACGCGATCGCTTCGTGTTTTGTCAGAGCTTTATCATGGTGACGATGTCGAGCACGCCAAGCGACTCTTCGCAGACGCTCAACAGGTCACTGCAGGCTGCTCGAAGTGCAGCGCCTCGCTTGAGTCTAAACTATTGGGGACTGAGATATCGATCGCGGCTGAGTTGTTTGAGCAGCGGATGAGCGACCGTGAGTCGCCACAAGGCTTCGAATCTCCGCACGGGACGCTTACCGTCCGCCGGGCATAACCAATAGCGACGAACTTCGAATCGTCGATTAAAAGAAGAGACCCGAAATGAGCTCCCTGTTGCGCGCGTGGTTCACCGTTGTGTTTGTTGGTGCGGTATTGAGCGCGTGTGTTGGTTCGGATCCGCATCGGGATGGCGGGGACGGAGCTGCTACGCTGACTGATATGGGCGTGGTGCAAGACGGCAGTGCCGGCTTTGATGCCCCCGACCTGAGCTTGGACGCTAACTCAATTTGTCGGCCAAATTTGCTGTCGATTCAGCAGAATCTGTTGATCCCTCGGTGCACCAATGGCCGGTGTCATGGGGCCGTGCGGCCAGTCGCTGCGCTGGATCTTGCGTCGGCGAATCTTGAGCTGAGGCTCATCAATGTCGTCTCTGGTGATTGCCCCATGCAAACCCTCATCGTCCCAGGGCGACCGGAGCTGTCCTATTTTTTACGCAAGCTTCGCGACGCCAACCCGACGTGTGGCGCGCGCATGCCGACTGGAACAAATCCTCTCTCAAATGACGACCTGCAGTGCATCTCTCAATGGATTGACTCTCTCCGGAGTGACGATGGCGGCGCCTCACCAGATGGGACCGATGCGACGCCGCTTGACTCACGAACATGTGCAATGGGTCAGCAGATTTGTGGCGCAAATTGCGTCGACACTCAGACCGACCGCGGCCACTGCGGCGGTTGCAACACGGCTTGCCCGGCAGGCAACGTGTGTGTTGGGGGTTCGTGCCGTTGTCCCGGGGCACAGCTGAACTGCGGCGCCAATTGTGTCGATCCACAGAGCAATGTGAGTCACTGCGGAGCGTGCAATCGCGCTTGTATTGCAGGACAAACGTGCACCAATGGGGCGTGCGTGTGCATGGGGCAGCTGCGAGCATGTGCTGGTGCGTGTGTCGATGTGTTATCGGATCGAATGCACTGTGGGGGGTGTGACGCCGCTTGCTCCATAGGCTTGGTGTGTACCGCCGGCCGGTGTTTTCGTGTCTGCGCGATGGGTGAGACTGAGTGCAATGGCGCGTGTATCAACCTGGCGACATCGCTTGAACATTGTGGCGCCTGTGGCAACCGTTGCGGTGCCGGATTGACCTGCGCTGCGGGCCGTTGCGAGTGCCCCGGGGGGACAACTTTGTGTGGCGGAAGCTGCGTCGATGTCGGCACTAACCCAAGCCACTGTGGCGCGTGCAACAACGCTTGCGGCGCGGGACGGATGTGTACTGCCGGAAGGTGCGCTTGTGTCGCACCGACCATCGAATGTGCGGGGAGCTGTGTTGATCCGCAATCAAGCACAACGCACTGCGGGATGTGCAACAACCAGTGCGCGTTTGGCGGTTCGTGTCAGGCCGGTGTGTGCGCTTGTCCGGCAGGACAGAGCGCGTGCGCGGGCACCTGTCTTGATTTGCAGAGCAGCCAATTTAACTGTGGGGCATGTGGAAATGTGTGCAATTTTCCACAGTTTTGTGGCGCTGGGAGATGCCAATGTCCCGTGGGCCAAACGCTATGCCAAGGGCAGTGTGTGTCAACGCCGTTTGACGACAACCATTGTGGTCGCTGCGGAAACACGTGCCCGCCCGGCCAGATGTGTGTTGCCGGCGTTTGCAACGCGTGCGGCGGGATGCCCGTGAGTTTTGCGATGACGGTTGGTCCAATGCTCAACGCTGGGTGCACGGCTGGGTGTCACGGGGGTGCGTTTCCATCGGCAGGCTTGGATTTGAGCTTGGGCAACGCTCGCGCGGCGCTCTTGGGACAGAGCTCCAACGTATGCGCTCCCCGACGGTTTGTCTCGCCAGCGGCGATCACAAGCAGCTATCTCGTGAACAAACTCACCGGGGCGGGAATGTGTGGAGGCAGTCGCATGCCCCTGTTTGGTGCCCCCTTCAACGACGGCGAAATCGAGTTTGTTCGTCGGTGGATCTGTCAGGGCGCGAGCGATAACTGAAGCTGAGCCGAAGCGAACTTCGGCGGAGGGCTCAGGTCGCGGGCGGAGGCGGAGGCGGTCCAGGAGGACCCGCTGGTGCCGTTGTGTAGAGCACGATCGCCGGGGTCCACGCTGGCATTCCGTCCGTCCAGAGCATCGTCTTGGCGGGATCAACGCCGCGACGAGCGATCTCACCACGCACAGCGTCGGGTCCCTGAAGGTTGACGACTTCTGCGCCAAATTGCACGTGAAACACAGGTCCGCCTGGTGGTGGTGGAGGAGGTGCGCCCATCACTGGAGGCGGTGGTGGTGCCTTGCCAGGAGGATAAGCCGCAGCACCAGGCGTCACACCCGCGAAAGCGCCTTGGACGCCTTGCTGGTATGCACCAGCGATGCCCATCCCGACGCCAAATTGCGCCATTGCACCAGCGGCGCCCACGTTGCCTCCGCCTTGTGCCATGCCCTGTCCTGCACCGATCATAGCTTGGCCCGATGCGTACGCACCGTAGTTGCCGCCAGCAAGGTTTTGCACATTGCGTGCATCTTGCTGGTACTGCTGGTCGAGCTTGTACTGTGCGGCTTGTGCTGCGTATGCCGCCGTTTGAATACCAACTTGTGCTTTTGCTTGTTCGGCCTGTGCCTGAAGCGCCGCACGCTGGATCCCAATCTCGTCGGTCTGCAGGCCAACCATTTGGTCCGCGACCTTTTGGCGCATCTCGTCGAAGCGCTTCAGATCTTCTTCCGGAACGTCGATCTCAAGCTTCGTCACGCGCAAGATGCGCATACCGACTTGGTTAAGTTCAGGCGCGTTAGCGACAAACGCTGCGCCGAGCTCTGACTGAAGATCCATGATGTCGAGCAACGTACGGCGCTGCTCTTTAGCGAGCTTGCCGAGAGTGCTCTTCACGGTCATGAAGAACATGTCCGTCAACCATGAGAACACATCGGGGTGCTCAAGGTGTTTGCCCATACCGAAGTATCCGTAGATCAATTGCTCGGGATTCTCGATGCGCATGAGCAAATCACCGTGGCAGCGACCGCGAACACGAATCGCTGTCATCGGATCAATCATGTGTCCGAGAGACCCACCGAAGGGCATCGGAAAGGGCGTGCGCTTGACGAAATAGATCTCGCTGAGCAAAATATCGCCGCCCGTTGCCGAGTCGATCATATTTTGCAAAAACGGGATGCCTGCGCCCTGAAGCGTGTGTCGACCTGCGTCAAGGGTACCCGCAGGCTTTCCCTCGCGAGCAAACACTGCCCACTCATCCGCACGAACAGTCACCTGCGCAAAGCGCGGAACTGTCTTGTCCGGATGCTTGTAAATCAAGTCGCTGTTGGTGTCTGGTCGGGCAATCACCATCTCTTTGACGCCCTGCTTTACAAAATCGAAAAAACTCATTCTTCGTCCTCCGTGGCTGTTGTTCGTGACGAAAGTCCGACTCTCGGCTCTGACAACTCTCTGTCGCAACTTACGTCGTTGGTAAGATTTGATTCCTCGCCAATCGTAGGTTGTTGTAACAAACCGTCCTGAGGATAATGCGTGCGCGGAAAAGCAACAACCCCTCAATGAAAAAGCCACGTAAGATTTAGCCCCATGACCCAGCCGATGCCAAATCCCTCTTCTTCACCTCAATCTCTGCAATTTCAGTGTCCATCCTGCGGCGGAGAGATGGCGTTTGACGTCACCGCCAACGGATTGAAGTGTAAGTACTGTAAGCACGTCACGGCGGTCCCGGTTCCGCCGGGTGCGCAGGGCCCGCGGGAGCTACCCATTCGTGAGGGTTACCAACGGGCAGCCAGGGGCCTTGGCGTGGTG
>JANNCG010000813.1:0-8339 GCA_031386385.1 Myxococcales bacterium | reverse complement strand
GCCGCGAGCTGCTCGGTGTGACCCGCCGTCAGGCGCGAGCCCGCGCCCAGCTCCATCGCGTACAACGAATCGGTTTGGGTTCCCTGCTGCGCCGCGGGGTCATTCTCCATTCCGCAGGCAAACAGGCTCAGCGACGACAGCGCCACGATAGCGAACAGCAGTCCCACCGAGGCGCGAGCAAATACGGTCATCTGCCACGGAAAGTGTCTTCGCCCCAACGCCGCTGTCATCGCGTTCATCGCGGCAAACGATGTGCTCGCGGCGATCATGAGCGCCATGCCACGAAGGGGGCGGTCAGGAGAGCTCATCGCAGAACCAGCAGTTTTTTTTCAGCTAGCTCGTCAATTGCAAACCTCACACCTTCGCGACCAAGCCCTGAGTCTTTCACTCCACCATACGGCATTGAGTCCACACGAAACGAGGTCGCGTCATTCACAATCAGCGCGCCAACAGACAGAGACGCATAGGCCTGTCGAATGGTGTTCACGCTGTCGGTGAACAGTCCGCACTGCAGTCCGTAGTTGCCCTCTTCAATCTCTGAAAAACACTCTTCGAGAGTGTCGTACGGATGCACTGTCAACACGGGCCCAAAGAGCTCTTCATCCACTAAGAGCATTCCTCGATGGGCGTTGAGCACGACTGCGGGATCGACTCGATTCGATTCGCCAGTCATTCCGCAAGCGATTGTGGCGCCATGAGAGACTGCCTCTTGGACCCATCGGCGTACGCGATCTGCCGACGGTTGATCAATCAACGGCCCACACAGCGTGCTGGGCTCCAACGGAGACTCGGCGTGAAGAGATCGCACGCGCTCAAGCAGGCGCTCTAAAAACGAATCCAGCATCGAGCGGTGCACAAACACTCGTTGAGCCTTCACGCACACCTGTCCCGCGTACGCAAACGCGGCGTTCACTAACGGTTGGATCAGTTTCTCGAGCTGTGCGTCAGGAGCAATCACAACGCTCGCGTTGCCACCTAGCTCAAGAAGGACCCGTTTTTTTCTCGCGAGCGCTTTGAGCTGCCAGCCCACAGTTGCGCTTCCTGTGAATGACACCGCAGAGAAGCGTGAGTCCTCGACCATGGATTGCGCGAGCGCGTTTGAGCACGGCAACACACTCAACAATCCCTCTGGAATCCCTGCCTCTTCTGCTAGCGCTGCGAGCTTAAGAGCCGTGAGAGGCGTCTGGGGTGCGGGCTTCAACACCACGGGCATTCCCAACGCAAACGCCGGGGCGAGCTTGTGCGCGACCAAGTTCAGCGGAAAGTTAAACGGCGTGATCGCGAGCAACACTCCCGATGAGACCCTCGTCCAACCGCCCACCGCGCCTGCAAACAGCCGTGTGGTGTCCAAATGCAGCACGTCGCCGCCGAGTCGCGCGCACTCTTCGCTTCCCAACCTAAACGTTTGAATCGCGCGCTGCACCTCTGCGCGAGCGAGGGTGATGGGCTTGCCGGCTTCGCTCGCGATGATCAAGGCAACCTCCTCGCTGTCTCGCTCCAAGAGCTGGCCGAGGGCATCAATCCACTGCCGTCGCTGAAAGGTCGAGGTCGCGCGAAGTGAGCGGATGGCTCCAAACGCGGACGCAACTGCGGCCTCAACGATCGCCTCGTCTGCCTGTGAGACATCGTCAATCGTCGACAAATCCCAGGGATTAACCACCTGTTTGCGCTGCTCGGTCGACACCCACTTGCCTGCTACAAACAGGCTGCTCACCGATGCACTCCGGCCAGAGCTTGCGCAATCATCGCGACCGCTTGGGGCATGCGCGGACCGGGACGGGTGACAAGCGAGTCTGTGAGCGAAAAAATGTTGCTCTGTTGGACTGCGAGCAGCGTCCGGTGCTCACGCCATGCGCGCTGAAAAGACTGTGTCTCAACGCTTCCGGTGAGATCTAGGATTGCAGCGGGCTGCAGCTGTAGGACCGTCTCAAGCGATAACTGTGGCCACGTCGGGCCGGTGGTGATCACGTTGCGGGCGCCGGCAAAATCTAAGAGCTCATTCACAAACGAGTGAGGACCCGCTGCGATCATAGGGCTCTGGTTGACCACCGCGAGGACCGTCGGTCGCTCGCTCACTGCTCGGTGTGCACGGTGGCCGTTCAGCTCTTGCATGAACCGCTCGCTCCAGCGCTCACCCCTTGCCCGATCTCCGCTCAAGACCGCGAGCTCTTTTGCGACGCTTACAATTTGTGCTGCGCTCTCAATGTCGCGCACACACACTCGAACTCCGAGGTTTGTGAGCCTCTCGACCACCGCCGAGCGCAGCCCGGTCACACCGACGACGGCATCGGGTCGTCGCGCCAAAATGGCCTCAACGCTCACCGTAGCGAAGGACCCAATTTTTACGATCGTCTCTGTTTCGCTAGGAAAATCACAGGATGTAGAGACTCCCACAACGCGCGATCCAAAACCGAGCGCGAACAGAAGCTCCGTTGTGTTGGGAGCAAGAGAGACCCACCGACGCACCGGTCCTGTGCGAGGCAACGTCCTCTGGCACTGCGTGAGAGCGATTGCATTGAGAGCCACTGCCTGGCAGAACGTGCGACGAGAAACATTCGAGAGCATCTTGCGATTCGCCCGCGAGCGTAGCATCACTCGTGGCGTGATCTCTGAAGAAGCACTGGCGAAGAAGTTCTCTGTGCGCACACGCGTCTCGAGTTTAGCCAAGGTGCGTCCAGCGAGCGTCCTTGTTGCGATCTCGGGCGAGGGGCGCGAGGCAAAAATCTTACTCACCAAGCGCACTGAGACGCTGCCGACGCACAAGGGACAGTTCTCGTTTCCTGGGGGAAAACGCGACGATTCTGACGTTGATGACGTGAGCGCAGCGTTGCGTGAGGCGCACGAAGAGGTGGGGCTGGACCCTGCAGTCGTGCGAGTGCTTGGTCGGCTTGATGATCTGGTGACGATCTCGAACTATAAAATTACGCCGGTGGTGGCGTGGATTCCGTCGGGGCTAGTGTTTGTGCCAAATCCCGCCGAGGTCGCGGCGATTGTACAGATTCCGCTTCACGTTGTGGTTGAGCCCCCGCGAGCAAAGACGTTGTTGGGTGAGGGGCTTCGACGGATGGTGATCTTTTTCGAGCACGATGGCCACGTTGTGTGGGGAGCCACCGCGAGCATCTTGCGTCAGTTGGCGAGAGTCATTCGTGACGAAGATGTTTAGCTCTCATCCACTCGCAGCGTGAGCGATATCAACACCCAATCGTCCCCACGTTGCATGTGGTCGCTTGGAGCGGCATAGAGCGGCTACCGAGATGTGCCACCGAAGTGCATGTGCAATCCATCGCACCAAAGAACTGACTCGGTAGTATTATCTGCGCCGCAATGAAGATGAGATGGTTCGGACTGGTGTCCGTTGGGTTAGTGCTTACCGCAAAATCTGTGGGCGCGCAGGGGATGGACGAGATCCCATCGTACGTTGAGCCCCCTGCGGATGGGGGCGCACCAGCAGACGCCGGACCTCCAAATAGCGCGGCAAACCCCAGCTTAAACGCATCTGCAAGTTCGGTCGAAAATCCCGCTGATGGCCGTCCCATCTCAAGCGCGAGTGAGGGAGGATCGCACACTGGGACCCGAGCCAATGTCACGCTCGGCGGCTACGCGGAGGTGTTCTGGCAGTACAACTTTAATAGACCCGTCAACGGAGTGACGGCTTTTCGTGCGTTTGATGTCGTGCACAACGCGTTCACCGTCTCGAATCTGGTCCTTGATGCCCAGTGGAACTGGCAGCGCGTCAGCGGTCGCATCGCGCTTCAAGTGGGACACACGGCGAACTTGATGTACGCCAGCGAGCCTAACCCGATCGGCCTGCGCGGTGTCGTCCCGACGGGACCTGATGTGTGGAAGTGGATCCAGCAGGCGTGGATCGCGTACAACGCGCCGGTCGGTCGAGGACTCTTGTTTGAAGCCGGGATCTTTTTGTCCCCCATCGGACCCGAGGGAATGGCCGTAAAAGACCAATGGAACTGGTCGCGATCAAACTTATTCGCCGCTCTACCGTACTACCACACGGGCGCTCGTGCGACCTACTCACTGACCCCCACCATGGCCCTCAGTGTTGGCGGCTACAACGGATGGAATTCTGTCGTCGACAACAACCCCGAGAAGTCTCTGTCGGTGCAGTGGACGTACAACCGCCCGGAGAAAATCACCGCGAGTGTTCTCTATTTTTCAGGCGTTGAGCGTCCCTTTGGCTCCGTAGGTGGCCGAGGGTGGCGCCACACTTTTGTCGCGTACGTATTGGCCCAACCGACGCGATGGTTGTCGTGTATCGCTCACGCCAATGGCGGTTTTGAGTCGCTGACGGAGGGTGAAGCTATGGGTGCGTCACGATACAATGGGACCCAGTGGTGGGCCGGCGGCGCGTTGTATGCTCGAGTGAAAGCGTCAAGCTGGCTGTATCTCGCAGTTCGTGGAGATTTGTTGGCAGAAGTGATCTCTCAACAACCCCGAGGGCAGCAGGCTGCGCCGAATATATTTTTTCCATCGAGCCCAGTTGGATCGTTTACCGGGACCGTTGATTTTCGTCCTCATGAGAACCTGTCCTTTCGGGTCGAGTACCGTCACGACGCGTCGGCGAATCCCCAGTACTTCGGCGATCAAAACGTTGGACGCGACCCTACAAACCCGCAGCCAAACTTCGTCGACTACCAAAACACTCTGACCTTCGGCGCGACGGCTTGGTACTAGCGATCCTCGGCAATCCTGCCAATCGACGCGTGCAGTTTACCCTTGAGGCGGCGCAACGACTGGGTCGGTCCACGCCCATGGTGCTCGCGTGGCGAGACTATTTGAGCGACCCAGCAACACTGAGCGCAGTTTTCGATCACCTCACTCAAGCCTCAAGTGAGAGCAGTCCTGCAACATTGCGTATTGAGTCACCAGGTGAAGACTTTGACGTCGAGCGCTTACTGCTCTCGTGGGGGGCCTCAGAGCCTTCGCCAGAGACACCATTTTGTCAGCGAATATCCTCAGTGGATGCGCTGCAGTTAGAGCTCGATCGCGGACGATTGGCGTACCTACGTCAGTGGTATCTTGGCTTTCGCAAGGCCCTGCAGCTCGCTGCGCACACCATCGTTGAGCGCGCAGACACGCGCCTCTCGGTGATGAACGGCATCCACGAGATCTTGGTGATGTTCGACAAAGCACAGACCCATCAAGCGTTGGGTCGCGCGGGAGTGCCGAAGGCTCCGATACTCGAGACGGTATTGACGGTGGACGAGCTCATCGCGCAGATGCGTCTACACGATTGGACGCGCGTGTTTGTTAAACCATGGCACGGCTCAAGTGCCTCAGGAGTGGTCGCTCTTCGTTGGGACGCACACTCGATCGCCGCAAAGACGAGCGTCGAGCTTGAGCGTGCGGGCTCGGGGTCGCAATTGCAGCACAGACTCTATAACTCTCTACGTATTCGTAGGTACACTGATGAGTCAGACGTCAGAGCGATTTTGTCCTGTATTCTTGCAGACGGAGCGGTGGTTGAACAGTGGTTGCCCAAGGCGACGATTCAAGAGCAAAACTTTGATCTTCGAGTGCTGACCATCGCGGGCAAGGCGATGCATACGGTGGTTCGAGTGGGCAAAAGTCCCATGACAAACCTGCACCTCGGCAACGCTCGTGGTGATCTTGAGCGCGTCTATCAGCGCTTGGGTCCTGAGCGCGTGGCGCGAGTACGTGCCCTGTGCGAAGACGTGGCGAGGGTGTTTTCTGGCTGTCACTACGTCGGGGTAGACGTGATGGTGAGCCACGATCTGCGCCGCGAGTATGTGCTCGAAGCCAACGCGTTTGGTGACCTTTTGCCCAACGTTTTGATCGACGGCCAAGACACTTACGAGAGCGAACTGGCTCTCTATCGTTGAGCTGCGAGTGCTTGTTCGAGCGCCACGCACACCCGCTCTTGCTGCTCGTGCGTCAACGATGGAAACAACGGAAGCGTCAGCAGCCGATCTGCGATGGACTCAACCACAGGCAGGTTGTCCACCTCTACGTGGTGCGCGGTGAACCGGTGAGTGAGGGGATAGTGCACCGATGTCTGCACGCCCTTGGTGCGCATCTCAGTCATGAGCTTGCTTCGATCCGTCCCCTTGGGCAGCAATACAACAAACAAGTGATGCGTAGATTCTGCCTGATTTCGCTCAGCAAACGGAATGACAAGCCCCGCCACCCCGGCCAGTCGCTCGCGATACCACAGCGTCCGCTCGGTCCGAACGTCGTTGTTGGCGCGAAGCTTTCGCAGCTGCACTCGACCAATGGCTGCGCGGATCTCGTCCATGCGCGCGTTGGTCCCGACGTGGGCGACGTCGTACGTGAAGGCGTGACCGCGGTGGCGATCAAGCGTGCTCGTGGTCATCCCGTGCCCGCGAATCAAGCGAAGCTTCGCAACGATGGCGTCATCATTGGTGGTGATCATCCCGCCTTCACCCGTGGTCATATTTTTGTTAGCGAAAAACGAAAACGCTCCCATGGTTCCGAGCGCCCCGCAGGGCGCGCCGTTGTGCTTTGTCCCTTGCGCGTGGGCGCAGTCTTCGATCACCGCGATCCCAGGACACGCCGCTTGAATCGCAGGAATATCCGCAGAAAACCCCGCAAAATGCACCGGCACAATGGCCTTGGTCTTCCCCGTGACCAGCCGCGCGATGCTCTTGGGATCAAGGGTAAGCTCTTGCTCGGACACAATATCCGCAAACTTCACCGTCGCCCCGAGCCGCCGAGCCGCGTTGGCCGCTGCCACAAACGTGAGCGTCGGGACAATCACTTCATCTCCCGGCCCAATCCCGAGTACATCCATCGCAAGCTCAAGGGCGACGGTGCAGCTTCCCACGGCGAGGGCGTGCTTCACGCCTACCCAGTCAGAAAATTCTCGCTCAAAAGCCGCCACTTGCTCTCCCTGTGAGAGCCAACCTGAGCGCACAACTTGTGCAGCTGCGAGCGCTTCTTCTTCGCCCAAAGACGTATCAGAAAGCGTGATGTGTGTGTGATTTTCACTCATGATCAATGATGCTAACGGTATACACGCGGTCCGCGCTTGTTGCAGTTATTGTCTTGGCCCGCCCCCTACCACGGCAACCCGTACTTGTCCCGCCTAACCGCTGCGTTGCAAGCCCGTGGTGTGCTGTGCACCTCCCATCGGTACCTCGCAGGCCTTGCGCTTCAGCCCGCTAAAAATGCTCGCTGGCTGCACGTCCACTGGCCTGAGTGGATGCTTCAGGACCGAGACCCAGCGGTTGCACGCGCGCGAGCGCTTTGGTTTTTTGCGCTCATCGATTCGTTTAGGCTTCGGGGCATCAAGCTGCTGTGGACGGCGCACAATCTGATCGGTCACGATGACCCACATCCCGCGCTGGGACTGCACTTTCGTCGCCAGTGGCTCGCGCGTTGCTCGGCGGTCCTTGGGCACTTTGCAAGCGCCGAGCAGTCGGTGCGTGAGCTTGGGTTTTCAGGCAGATTTCTGCTGGCTCCGCACCCTCACGCTGCGGATGACTACCAAGCAACCGCTCCGCGCGCGATCCTGCGCGAGCGCTTTGGCTTTGCTCCAAACGCGACCGCCCTTGTGGGCTTTGGAGCCATTGAGCACTACAAAGGCTTTGATCGGTTGATTGAGGCGTTTCGCTTGCACGCCCAGCCCATGGATCGGTTGGTGATTGCAGGCGCGGCACGCAAGCCCGCAGAGCTTCAGTTGCTCTTGGATCGCACAGGCGGCGACTCTCGCGTGAGCTTGCGTCCCTGGCACCATGCACGCGACGAGAGTGCGGACTTGTTGCTTTCGGCGGACGCACTTGTGCTCGCATACCGGCAGTTTTTTACCTCCGGAACAGCGATGCTCTCACTCGCCATGGGCACACCCATCATGGCTCCCGCGATACATCACTTTGCAGCTATGTCTGACGAGCCGTTTTTTTGCTCGATGAGTGACGTTGAGCACGACTTTGCGGAAGCACTGCAAAACCTTAGGTCCCAGCGCGGCGACGTGAATCAGCGCGATCGGACCAGGGCTTGGGCGTTGCAGTGGACTTATGACCGGATGGCGGGCAAGATCGTTGAGTTGCTGAACGATGACTGAGCTGTAAGTATGATTGGTGCGATAATATTCGGAGATTTTGCTGATAGAACGGTCCTTGGTCTGTCTAACCTCCTGCGCACAACGCTCTCGCTTCAGAGCGCAGGAGTTGAGAAAGTCCTTGTGGTGGGAGCCCCTGAGGGTTGGTCGCTCACCGATTCACGCGTGAAAATCTCGGTGACCGCCGCGACGGAGTGGCCAGCGGGCGACACGCTTGTGGTGGCCGACGGGGTGGTGATTAACCCCGCAGTCCTACGGGCTCTCTCAAAGAGTGACGAGCTTG
>JANNCG010000788.1:0-2905 GCA_031386385.1 Myxococcales bacterium | reverse complement strand
ACCAGACTCAGGCACAGGGCTAACTGTTCTTTCGACAACGTATTCGACAACCTTTTCACGGCGCGGAGGGTACGACGCTTGCGCTTGAAAATGGAGAGGGCTATTTGAAGAATCATACTCCATGGCAGTCCGAACCATTTTGCACTACCCCGACCGACGTCTCTCACAACAAGCGCTTGAAGTTTCTCAGGTAAATGATGAAATTCGCGCGCTCATCGATGACATGGCCGAGACCATGTACGCCGCTCCAGGTGTAGGTCTTGCGGCTCCACAGATTGCCGTGTTGCTCCGCATTTTCGTGATTGACATTGCGGGAGAGAACGAACCAAGCCAGCTGCGCGCGTTTATCAACCCAGAGATCTCAGAAAAAAGCGGGGTCATTGCGTGGGAAGAAGGCTGCCTCTCGTTTCCTGGTGTCACGGTTGAGATTGAGCGGGCGGAGAAGATCCTGGTGCGCGCGCTTGATACCAAGGGTGAGCGATTTGAGCTCGCTGCAGACGGACTGCTCGCAGTCGCGCTTCAACACGAGTACGATCACTTGGACGGAAAGCTGATGACCGACCGAGTTTCGCTTCTCAAGCGTCGGATGATGGATCGCGAGATGCGCAAGCGCAGCCACGATTCACGTCCCTAACAAACCGCGCAATGGACCGCGCCCTGTGGCTGAAGGATCTTACAAGTGGCAGCTAATTCGCAGAGATTTCTCTTAGGCTTCGCGCTCAGTGCGGTCTGCTCAATCACAAGCACCACAGCATTCGCCCAACAAGCCCTTGGACCGCCACCTCCACTTGTAAACGTGGAGGCCACGCCGTTTCCGCCACCGACGACGGTGGATTTGCTACCCATCTCGGTGCCGCGTTTCGTACTTCGATCCAACGGAGAGTCAGACTCCGAGCAAACGCAAATGAGACCTCAGGCTGTGTTAGGTCCCGATCCAGTCGTCGAGCTTCGAGCGGCGCGGATCACCATTTCGACCATTGCAACCTTGGGCGCGGGCGGTCTTACCGCTGGCCTCGGTGGTTTGTTAGGTGCTGCCCTGGGCAGCTCTGGTGGGACAACCCCAACAGTGATGGCGGTGTTGGGAGGGGTGACTTGGCTCGTTGGGGCACCTGCTTTTTACTCATGGACGGGCTCGTTTATTGGTGGCAACGGACAATACTTAGGAGCCCTCGCAGGCACCGGCGCTGCGACCCTCGTCTCGCTCGTCGCGCTGATTCCGATTCTTGCTAGTCGATCAAACGGGGGAACTGCCGTTTGGGCGGTCCTGTCACCCATCGCTCTGATCAGTGGGTTGATTGTTGGATATGAACTCTCAACAACCACGCGGACAGCCTCTTCGCAACAGGCCAGAGCAAACACTCGACGCAATCTGATTATTCCTGGTTTTTCACTGACAGAATCGTATCAAGGAGTGACTCTTAGCGGACTGTTTTAGCGCCTCCACTCTTCGCGTTTGCACACATAGCTGACTTATATGACTTACGCTCACTCTCGCCACTCTCTCGGCTTCGCGATCAGCTGTGCGCTCTTCAGTGCACCGTCACTCACGTTCGCGCAACAAGCACAGACACCGCCGCCCGCTGTGACGATTGAGCCCGAGTCCATCGCGCCAATCAACGTGGAGCCCGTGCCGGTTGTGCTTGCGCCCATAGTCGTCCCACAATCGCCAATCCAAGCAAGTCCTCAAACGGCAGAAGGCAACGCGCCAGCGACTCCAAGCACCACAGTCTTAGACCATGACGTGGTCGCGATTAGGCCGAGCAATGCTCCCATCGTTGAAGATCTCGTCGTCACAAACCGTTTTAATCGAGTCGGACTCGCAACTCTTGCCGCAACAGGAACGTTGGTTGGAGTCGATCTACTCATCACCCTTGGTGTGGTCTTTGGATTCAGTGGTGGGTCACCAACGGTGCCAATAATCAGCATCGTCGGCGGGGCAGGCTTGGTAGTTTTTGCGGTCCCTGCAGTGTACTACGCGGTATCGGGTGCGATGGGAGGCAACGGGTCCTACTGGGTCACCGTCGGCGGTCAGGCTCTCGGGTTGGTGGCAGGCGGAGCGCTCGCGGGTGTTGGTATTGTATCGCGACACCCTGCAATCATCGGGGTCTTCTCGCTCTTGGGAGCCGCAGCACTGCTCTCGTCGTGGGGTATCGCTTATGAGTTGAGTACAACTGAGCGACACCCACCGAGAGACACACCCCAGCGAAGCACCGCAAGAGCAACGTTTTTTCCGGGACTATTGCTCAACGAAACGCAGCGCGGGCTCACGCTTGGCGGCGTGTTTTAGCAGACAATTTCATTTTAACTCCACCGCGTTGACTCCTATGGCTTACACAATCTCTCACGCTCGCTACTCATTAGGCTTCGCGATCAGCTGTGCGCTCTTCAGTGCGCCATCGCTTGGGTTCGCGCAACTAGCACAGACACCGCCTCCCACTGTGACGGTTGAGCCCGAGCCCATCGCGCCAATCAATGTGGGGCCCGTGACGGTTGTGCTTGCGCCCATAGTCGTCCCACGCTTGCGACTGAGACGCAATGCTCCTCCGGCAGAAGACGGCGCCGCGGAGACTCCAAGCAACTCTGGGTTAGATCCGGATCTTGAAGCGATTCGGCGAGCCAATATCCCCCTTGGCGAAGATCCGGTTGTCGCTCGGCGTGGAGGTCGTGTCGCTGTCGCCACACTCGCAGCGACAGGCACGTTGGGCGGCGTCGGTCTGCTCACGAGCATCGGTGTGTTTTCTGCGGCGTTCGGCAACAATATTCCGGTGCTCGTATTCAGCTCCGTCGTTGGGACAGGCTTAGGGCTTTTTGCAATCCCTGCGGTGTATAGTGCCGTATCAGGTGCGATGGGAGGCAACGGCTCGTATTGGGTCACCGTCGGCGGTCAGGCCCTCGGGTTGGCAAC
>JANNCG010000749.1:0-10885 GCA_031386385.1 Myxococcales bacterium | reverse complement strand
TGCAGCGGTCCACACGGAGGCGGCAACCCGTTGCACACCACATGAGCGGGGTTGCAATCCACGCCGTCGTTGCCGTCCACTGGAGCTGCTACATCAGTGGTGCTCACGGTTGGCATATCGGCACTTGTCGGCGCGTCCGTGCTCAATGGGACATCCAGTGACGAGGGCAAAACGCCGGTGTCAGCGACGACGATTGAGCCGTCGCTGCGCGACACGCCGAGGTCCCCAGATGCGTCCGAAGGCGTCACCAGATTGGATGCGCAACCGGCGAACAACAAAGTCGTGATGGAGCCCATTGAGCGCACTAGAAGTTGAAGGTGCATGGTGTGTAAACTATACCAATCTGAGAGGACTAGCGAGCCTTGCGTAGGTTGATTCGTCGGCGGGTTGCGCCCATGCTCAGGATGAACAGAACCGAGACGGATCGCATACAGATCTGCAAATTGGACAATGAATCTCCTGCGATGGAGCACCCAGACCGGGACGCCGGCGGGACCGAAGCGACAGTTTCGGCGCGGCGCTGCTCCGTTGAAGCGTCCTGAACTGGGACCGCAGGGCCGGCGGCATCGGCGACGTCCTCAATGAGCAGCTGTGTGCGGGGAACAATCAGGCTCTGTGCATTGGCGACCGGGTCGGACGCGGCGACGTTGGTTGCTGCAAGCGGGGCAATCGCAATGCCTTCGGGATTGACTCCGCTCCAGACACCGCGGTGTGGAGCGGCGCACTGCATTGGTTGTGTCCATGGATGACGGATCACGAAGCGTGTTTGAAAGGCGTTGCCCCAGCGGGACGTCGACGCGCCGACCTCAAGAATACCTCGCTGGTCGCGATTTTCTCGTCCGCCCATCACCGCTGGAGCTTCGCGAAAAATCAGATCTTGCTTCGGAGACTCATCGGTCATTCGGGTGTGCATTCGGCTGATAATAAAAGAGCCGTAGCGCCCAGACATTGGCGATAGGTCATAGAGCTGCCAGGGCTCAACCAGCTCCACCGGTCTGCCGTCACTCGGCGGAGGAAACACCGTCTCAGCAAACACGCGCTCAAGGCATTGCTTCGCTGCGAGAGGCAAATGAGTGCGATCAACGCTTGCGCGGGCTGTCGAGCCGTCTGCACGAACGCTGAGATGTGCGGTAAACCCCTGCGCGGTTTGCTCTTGTGTCAGCGCGCGCTCGGACAAACACGGCCGAAGTCGCACGAGGCTTCGCTGTGCGACTGCCCGCACCGTCTCAATCGTCAACTGTCCGTGAATCACCGGAGGAAAAGGACGTGGAACCCACGACACAGACCCCGCTGTCCCAAAAATGACATCCGCGCCCAATGCGCTGAGCTGTGAGTCTGTGAGTGCCGGTCCCGGGCAGGCGTCGCAGCTTGAGGAAGACCAAGCATACTCAGACAACACGGTCCCCGCTCGGTGCGCCAGCTGCCGATCAAGAACCGACCGATAAAACGCAGAGAACTGTGATCGCACGGGCTCGCGGACCTCTTGGTTTGTGAGCGCGAATTCTCCCAGCCGATTCGCGACATCAAACCGCGCGCTTCGAGACAACACGTGGATGACTAAATCGTGACCCGTCTCGCGTGGCGCGATCAGCGAAGTGAGCCGCACGGGAAGCGCAAATCGCTCACCATCAAACGCGATCCGCAACGCGGGAATGCGGCGCCCAGCACCGCTGTTGTCCTGCCATGACCCAAGCGCGAGGCGCGCAACGACAAAACGCATCCCCTCGCGCACATGGGGTGCGACGGCGCTTGGCAGTCCTGCAGGCACCACATTGCTTTGGCTTCGTAGCCAATCGCCGAGCGACGCAGACTCGGTCGCGCTCAGGAGTGTGATCTCGTAGCCCCCCTCGATAACGTGCACTTGTGCAGGCAAATTGCTGCGTACTTGCACTTGAGCTTGCGTGACAGGTCCCAACGCTTCGGCCGGCAACGGCTCACGAGTTTGTTGGGCCGGCGCGCCGCAGGGGTCTGCCTCCCAAAGTTCGACAAGCCTCGGTGACGCCAGTCGATCGAGCGCCAAAACTGCCTCTGGGTCAACGACCGAGATGTCCGCACGCCGCACGCTGGCCGGTACCGGAACAACCAAAACAAAGTGCTGCGATGCCTGCTCGTCGCTCGGCAGCAACGTCATCACCGTGTGACGGCCCTCGCGCATCAGCACCACCGTTGAGCTGCGATGAATGACCGGAGCGTTGCCGCTCGTGACTGAAAAACCGCCAAATGCCTGCAAATTTGCAGGTATTATTACCATCGCTAGGACCGCAGTGATCCCGGAGCGGTTTCTCAGCAATGGCTGAAAGTTGCGCGATCTGTTCACGTCAGTGCTCACGGTACGCTCAGTCACAGCTTACGCTTGCGAATGAGACCCTCTTGCGCGGCGGTCGCGACGAGCCGACCTTGTCGATCAAAGAAGTGACCTCGCACGAGGCCCCGCGCACCGGCAGAGCTTGGGCTCTCGACGCTGTAAAGCAGCCAGTCATCGAACCGAAACGAGCGATGAAACCACATGGAGTGATCGAGCGACGCGACCTGCATTCCGGGGGTGATCCAGCTGACGCCGTGCGGATCTAGGGCGGTGCCCAAAAATGAGAAATCCGAGGCATATGCCAGTAGATAGCGGTGCAGGGCTGGGTCATCTGGGAGTCGGTCAATCGCGCGGTACCACAGATGTCTCACGGGCTTGTGCTTCTGGGGCGAAAGTGGATTGCGTGGCTCGACCGGCCTAATTTCGATGGGCCGCTCGGCGGTCGCCATCAGTCTGAGGGGCTCTGGCAAACGGTCAGCCATCGCGAGCGCGAGAGAGCGCTCAGATTGCAGCGCTTCTGGCGGCGGAACATCAGGCATGGTCTCTTGATGCTCAAGACCCTCTTCTTCGACTTGAAAGCTCGCAGCGAGACTAAAAATCACCTCTCCGTCTTGAACAGCGCGAACCTGCCGGGTGGTGAAACTCTTGCCATCTCGAGGACGATCGACTTCGTAAATGATCGGACGTCGCACGTCACCTGCCCTGAGAAAATAGCCGTGAAATGAGTGTACTGAGCGGTTGGCGTCCACCGTTTGGGCCGCCGCTGAGAGCGACTGCCCGATCACCTGTCCACCAAAGATCGCGCCCCAGCCAAGGTCTTGGCTTCGTCCACGAAAAAGATCACGATCAATGCGCTCAAGTTTTAGGAGCGCTACCAAATCTTCAAGAATTCCGTTCATGTACACTCCTAATTCGATTTCAGGGCCGACAGCACCTTACTCCCGCTCGATCCGAGTGCGTGTAGATAACTGGACACAGTTGATTTCTTCCGCACGGTGGCGCTGAGATTGAGTAATCTCCAATGGTGAGGAAACTTTGAGCGACGGAACCACCCCCAAACCCATCCGACGGCAAAGCAACATCTTCGACGCCACGCCGTTTCCGATCCAGATGGGCGCGCGGTCGGGGCCCCGAGACTCGCACGCGGCGCTGATGAGCATGATTGAGCCGAAAGACCTCAGCGTTGTTTTTCAGCCCATCGTTCACGCGGACACCTTTGCGATCTTTGCCCATGAGGCGCTTGTGCGCTGCAAGGTCCCCGCGTTTGCCGCGCCGCCCGTTTTGTTCGAGCACGCAGTGCTTCAGCGATGTGTGGGGCGGTTGGGACGGTTGATTCGGGATGTTGCGTTTCCACTGTGCCCCGATGTTCCGCTGTTTGTGAACGTGCATCCGCTCGAGCTTGAAGAGCGGTGGCTCGTGCAGCCAGACGACCCAATGTATTTTCACAACCACTCGGTTTATGTCGAAATCACCGAGTCCGCGCCAATGACCCATTTCGCGCTCTGTCGTGACGTCCTCAAGCAGCTTCGTTCGCAAGCGGGAGTGCACCTCGTCGTCGACGATCTTGGCGCTGGGTACTCAAACCTCAACCGCATCGCCGATCTTGAGCCAGCTGTCGTCAAGCTCGACAAGTCCCTCATCAACGACGTGGCGATCCGTGTTCGGACACATAAACTGGTGTCTAACGTCGTTCGGCTGTGTGTCGATTTGGGAGCAAAAGTGGTCGCCGAGGGGATCGAGACGCTCGATGTTGCGCTCGCACTTCGAGACGCCGGGGTGCACATGATGCAGGGGTATTATTTCGCTCGGCCAGGGTTTCCGCTGCCCACCATTGAGCGAGAGGCGCTTCGCTACTCGAGCAAGCGCGTTTAGCTAGACGTGTATCGGAGCGCGAAATGATGGGTTATCATCATGCACATGTCGCACTCGTCACGCCCAGGGCAGCGCGCAGCCCTCTTGCCGCTTTCAACCCGAAAAAACGCCGTCACACACGCGGTCATGTTGATGATGGCTGTGCACGTCAGCTGTGCACCAGAGTTTGAGACGTCGGCCCAAGAGGTCCACGCCGTCTGTGCCACTGAGACGACGGTTCGCGGCGTCGATGTTTCGGTGTATCAGGGAGTGATCGACTGGCCCGCTGCCGCGCGTGGTGGGATTCGATTTGCACTCATGCGTCAATCACACGGTCTCACCGCCGATGGCACGTTTATGCGCAACTGGACCGGATCTCGCGCAGCGGGGATTATCCGTGGCGCTTACCAGTACTTTAGCGCTTCGGCGGACCCCGCCAGGCAGGCCAATTTGATCTGTGATGCCCTCATCGCTGCCGGATTTGGTCCCGGCGACTTGCCGCCGATGATTGACGTTGAAGAGCCAGCGCCGATGGGTGGATCGCTTCCGCCGCCGGCGCAGTATGCCGATCGTGTTCGGACATGGCTCAACATCGTTCGCACCCGTTTGGGAGTTGAGGGGATTATCTACACCGGTGGTTATTATTGGGACTCAAACCTTCGGACCAACGAGTTTGCATCGCATCCCCTGTGGCACGCAGAGTATCCAAACTATCCCGGGACGATCTATCAGGTGGGCGTAAACCCGCTGCCGAGAATGGGCTGTCCACAGGCGATCAGCAATAGCTGGCCACGATGGTCTTTCTGGCAATTTGCAGGCAATAATGGGCGTGCCCCAGGCTTCGGTGGTGCGGTGGACTGCGACGTGTTTAATGGAACATTTGTCCAACTGCAGCAGCTCGCGCGCGTTCCGGGTGTGGGCGACGCAGGCGTGCGGGTCGACTCTGGCGTGCGGACAGACAGTGGACTGCGGGTTGACAGCGGAGTCCGAACGGACGCTGCCACAACCGTCGATGCACCGACAGCAGAGTTCGACGTCCCGACAGAACGGGATGTGACTTCGCCGAATACGACTGACGCCGTCGCTGTGGCAGACGCACGCATCGACGCTCGCTCAGGTGACGGAGGTACCGGCGCAAATATGACCGGTGGTTGTGGTTGTCGCGTGGGTGGTCCAACCGTTGAGACCCCAACTAATTCGCACGCAAAAATTTGGTCTATGCTCGTGTTAGGCATCGCCGCGTTGTGCAGTCGCGATCGCCGTCGCTCGGCTCGCGGCTAAGATCGGATTCACAATGTCGACCCCCAACTCGCTCACCGTAGAATTTATTCGTGGCGGCTACGTCGAGGCTGCGCATCCGATTGCTGCGGTCCTCGTGGACGGGCGTGGCGCGGTGCTCGAGCGTATTGGTGCGCCAGCTTTGACCACATGGAGGTCAAGCGCAAAGCCGTTTCAACTCGTTGAGTCTCTAAAACACTTACCCACTGAAGTTGTGGCAGCGTTGTCGTCCGAGCAGCTCGCGGTCGGTGCCGCAAGTCACTCAGGAGAGCCCTTTCACACGGCGATTGTACAACAGCTGTTGGGGCAATTTGCGCTGAGTTCCGACGCGCTCTTTTGCGGTATCCACCCACCCATGCACAAGCCCAGCGAGCTGGCGCTTGCGCGAGAGGGGCTCAGCCCTTCTGTGTTGGACAGCAACTGCTCTGGCAAGCATACGTTCATGGCCGCCGCGAGCAGACACGCAGGCTGGGAGGCAGACTATCGCCCCGCCAACCATCCGCTGCAGGTTGCTATTCGCCAGTCAGTTCAGGCGTTCACCGATGGTGCAGTCAAGGACGCCGTGACGGACGGCTGCGGGGTCCCGTGTTTTGTGCTTGAGCTTCACGGGATGGCACACGCGTATGCAGCGTTGGGTACGGCGCACCAACAGGATCCCACAAGCGTGCTCGGACGTATTGCAAGAGCGATGGCCAGCGCACCTGAGTACATCTCAGGCAGTGATCGCTCAGACCTCGCGTTTGTGCGCGGAACAAGCGATCCAGTGATCTCAAAGGTCGGCGCAGAGGGACTGCTGTGCGTGGCTTTTCCTGAGCGCAATATGGCGTTGGCGTTGAAAGTGTTGAGTGGGCACGAAGATGCTCGCATGCCGGCCCTGCGCGCGCTGTGCGAGCGGTGGTTTTCAGGCGTGATCAACGAGAGCATCTGGAGCCCGTTTTGCACCCTTCGCTCCGTCGCAGGAGCCGTCGTTGGACAGCGCGCTGCACGCTGGTCGTGACGGCGGTTTAGCCCCGTCGAGGCATCAGCTTAGTCGCGAACCGAGACATTGGAGTACAACGCCTCAATCTCAGCGGCATACTTTTTTGCGACGACTTTTCGACGAACCTTCAGCGTCGGGGTCAGCTCGTCCGCTTCGACGGTCAGATCCTCGTGAAGCAACTTCCACCGCTTAATTTGCTGATAATTTTCGAGAGAGTTGTTGGCATTCTGCACGCCTTGCTCAATCGCGTTTAGCACATTGGGGCTGTCTGTGATCCGGCCCGAACCAACGTCTAACGAGGCACGCGCTGCGGCTTCATCCAGCGTAAACAGTGCCACCAAATAAGGCCGGCCATCTCCAATCACGATGGCCTGTGAGATCAGCGGAAGCTGCTTCAACGAGTTCTCAATGTTTTGCGGCGAGACATTTTTGCCACCCGCAGTCACAATCAGATCTTTCTTTCGATCGGTGATCGTCAAGTATCCTTCGTGATCGATGCTGCCGATGTCGCCGGTGTGAAACCAGCCGTCACCGTCTAGCACTTCGGCTGTCGCATCGGGCTGGTTGTGATAACGCGGCATCACGCTCGGACCGCGGACGAGAATTTCACCATCCTCGGCAATGCGGACGCCGACTTCGGGGCTCGCAAGTCCGACGGTCCCAAGCTTAAACGCGTCCGGTCGGTTCATGTGCGTGGCGGCCGTTGTCTCGGTAAGGCCATAACCCTCAAGAATGAGCACACCAGAGCCGTGAAAAAACTCAGCGATCTCTCGACTCAAAGGCGCGCCGCCGGAGATCGCAAACCGCAGCCGATCGCCGAAGGTGTGCCGAACACGCTCGAGGACGGCGAGGTCGGCGGCTCGGTGCTGCAACGCAAGGACAGGCCCCACCGTCCCACCGCTTCTTTGGACCGCGCTATACTTTCGCCCCACGGCGAATGCGCTCTCCGCCGCCCGTCGTCGAAGGGGGCTCTCGCTGCGAATCTTCTGCATAATTGCTGCGTGAATCTTCTCGTACACGCGAGGGACTGCGCCAAAAAAAGTGGGGTTCACTTCTTTCATTTCATCCAGCGCACGCGTGAGTGAGGTGGCAAAAGCGGTCGAGTATCCGATACGCATGGCGCCCACTAACAAGATCTTCGCGAAGATGTGCGCGAGGGGCAAGATAAGCAGCTGGCGGTCGGTAGAGCTAAGGCCAAGAATCTCTCGAATCGTCGCTGTTTTGCTCGCAAAATTACCGTGCGTCAGCACCACCCCTTTGGGAAGACCCGTCGTGCCAGAGGTGTACACAATGGTCGCGATGTCCGACGGAACGACGCCATTGCCCACCGATCGGACCAGGACGCTCTCCCGGTCTAAGATCCTTCGTCCCCCCTCGAGCAGCTCAGCATAGCCCATGACTTTTCCGCGCTCACTGCGAGGAATCACGTCATCTAAGCGAACCTCAAGCCTCCCTTTGGCGTCCGGCCGATCGAGCTTTTTGCGCGCGTCGAAGTACACAATTCGCCGAAGTCCGTGCGCGTGTTCGAGCACTGTGGGATGAAAAAATTTCTCGAGCAGAAGTGGATCTTCGACAAACGCTACAACGGCTCCAGAGTCTTTCAAGATATGTGCGATACCCTCGGGAGTCGTCTGTTGATAGATCGGAACGGTCGCGGCGCCGGCGCACACGATCCCTGCATCCACCTCCGCCCACTCCCTTCGAGTGTTGCTCATGATCACGACGCGGTCGCCGTGAGAGACCCCAAGGTCAATCAAGGTGGCGGCGATGCAAGAGGCACACTCTTCCCACTCTCTAAATGAGCGAGCGATCCAATGCGCTCCTGCGCGAGTTTCGAGTGCTGGCCGATCAGAATTGCCAATGACTTGGCGGCGCAGCATGGAGACAATCGTTTCGGTACTTTCAAATTCTGCGGTCACAAGGGGAGTTTAGCGCAGAGTTCAGAATTTCAGAAACGTGCAGGCGATTTAGAGGTAGGGTCGCAGCTTCAAATATGCCCGCAGGCTACGTTGGTTTGGTTTTACACGGACATTTGCCGTTTGTTCGTCACCCTGAGCATCGAGATTTTCTCGAAGAGCGCTGGCTCTTCGAAGCAATTGCAGAGTGCTATTTGCCGCTCATTCAAGCTTTCGATCGCCTGAGTGCCGACAATGTTCCATTTGAATTGACCTTCTCGCTCTCTCCTCCGCTCTTGGCCATGCTTCGCGATCCGTTGCTCGGCAAGCGCTTCGAAGGTCACCTCGAAAAGATTGACCGGTTGCTTGCCCTAGAGGTCAAAAAGACTGCAAATGACCCGGCGCTTCACAACGTTGTGCGTTGGTACGAGCATTGGCAGGCGGGCCTGTGGAAGACTTGGCAGAGCATCAACGGTGACGTCGTCGGTGCGCTGGCAGCGTGGGAGGCGATGGGTCACCTTGAGCTGTGGACTTGTGGGGCAACTCACGCGTTTTTTCCGTCGCTGCTGCATCACCCCCGGATGATTGAGGCGCAGGTTGAGCTCGCGGTGCACTCACACACGCGCGCCACAGGCCGAGCCCCCCGGGGTATGTGGTTGCCGGAGTGCGGTTTTTCGCCTGGAGTCGACGACATTCTCACAGCGCACGGGATCGCCTACACAGCCCTTGAGTCCCACGCGATCACACACGCCTCCCCTCGCCCACGATACGGAACAGCCGCACCACTCGTTACGCCCGCGGGGCTCGCGTGTTTTGGTCGAGACGTCTCTGCCTCGCATCAGGTGTGGTCTGCCGAAGTCGGCTACCCTGGGTCGCCAGCGTACCGCGAATTTTATCGAGACGTGGGATTTGACGGAGATTCTGAGAGCATCAAAGAGTTTCTCGCCGCTGACGGGACGCGGCAAAACACCGGCCTTAAGTACTACGCAGTCAGTGAGCGCAACAAGGGCCGCAAGAATCTATACAACGCAGACGAGGCCAACGAGCAGAGCAAGATTCACGCGCTGGATTTCGCTTATGCGCGACGCGCCCAGGTGCGGCGACTTTCTGGACGAATGGACACCGCGCCATGTGTCCTCGCTCCCTATGACGCCGAGCTGTTTGGTCACTGGTGGTTTGAAGGCCCGCGTTGGATTGAGAATGTCTTTAGAGCACTCGAACCCATCCGTGATGACATAGAGCCTACAACTCTTGGTCGATACCTTACCTTGCATCCAACGCACGACGTCGGCGAGCCCGAAGTGAGCAGCTGGGGCGCGGGCGGTTATGGAGGCGTCTGGCTTGATCCTGGGTCGAGCTGGATGTTGAGACACGTCGATCATGCCTCGAGCGAGATCGTTGATATCGCGCGCCGATTTTCAAAAGTCGGCGGTGTCATGCAGCGTGCCGCAGAGCAAGCGGTGCGCGAGGTGATGTTGCTGCTCTCTTCGGACTGGGCATTTCTTATTAAAACCGGCGGAGCGCCTCACTATGCGCGAGCGCGATTCGAGGCTCATTTGGCGAGATTTAGGCGCCTCCACACAATGCTAAACGCCGGCTCGATCGACGAAAAGTGGCTCGCTGATCTTGAGCGTCGAGACAACCTGTTTCAAGACATCAGCTGGGAGTGGTCTCGCTAAGGCTAAACAGGATCGCGGCGCTTCAAGAGCGTCATCACAGCGCCCAATACCAAGACCGTGATCGTCATCATCACGGCCCACGGAACCCACGGCAGATCGTACGTCGCAAACCCAAGCCCACCCATCCCGCGCTCGGCGTTGCGAAGCTCTTCGAGAGCGCATTGAAATTTGCCACCCTCCACGCCGATCCCGCTCGCGACACACATCGGGATGCGCCAATCGTCTGCGACTGAGAGGCGCTCGGCGGCAAGCATTCCCTCAAAGGACCATCGCGCAGGGACAATGTTCATCACCCACTCAAGCCACCCCTTGCTCGTCATGGGAACCAGTCGCCCCCCGAGGACCACCTGTGGAATCAACACGATTGGAGTCAGGCCCATCGCCGCCTCGCTTGAGACCACCACGGTGGAGAGCAGCAAACCGATGGCCGTCGCGCACATCGCGGTCACGATCATGGTGGTGAGCATTTGAAAAAAGTACGCCACGTCCCCGCCGCCCAAACCAACGATTGGATAGACGATTCCCAGCAAAATGGTGCACTGCACGACGGCTAAGACCGTCAACAACGAAAACTTCGAGAGGACGTAGTTAAAGATCGAGAGGTTGACCATTCGTTCGCGCCGAAAGATCGCAAGCTCGCTCACGATCTCGCGCGCACCGTTGCTGGTCCCAAACCAGATCGACGCAATGACCAGAAAGAAGAGCGTCCCGCTGTAGTCGGCGACGGAGGCAAATCGCCGTGGGTCGGTGACGCAGCCGGGGTCGAGGGCTTGACCCGCGATTCGCGCGGCGCCCTCGATTCGCTCGATGGTCATGCGGCACCACATGTTGGGCGATTTGGCGCTGTCAAAAAACACGGCTGCGAGCAAAATACCAATGATTGGCGCCTGCGCGAGCA
>JANNCG010000738.1:0-2219 GCA_031386385.1 Myxococcales bacterium | reverse complement strand
CCCGCGCAAGGATCAGGATGTTCATCGACCACGCCGCGCCTGAACACCAAGAGCCAACCAAAAACAGTGACATCGCGACGAGGTACGCGGGTCGTCGTCCGAGCAGGTCTGCAAACTTGCCAAACAATGGCGCCGACACAGTGCTGGTGAGCAGATAGATCGAGATGACCCACGCGTAACGATCACTGCCGCCAAGGTCACCTGTCGCTCGCGCCATCGCGGTTGAGACGATGGTCATCTCGATTGCGGCAGCGAACATTCCGAAGACGATCGCCGCTGTCACAAGCTTGCGACGAACGCTCGGAGAAGAATCTGGCTCGGCCATGCGCGACGCTATACTCCATCTCGCCCTGTTGCGCGAAGGGACAGGATTGTGTATGCGATGTGAATGTCTATGAAGCGCGCCCGGAAGACAGGTTCTGCCGGTGATTCGCACACAGAAGCTCCTTTGACAGCTTTTGGCCGTGCACTTCCGGTAATCCCCACATGGAAGGACGCGGTTGAAGCTCACCCTGAAGCTGTTTTTCGTCCCTGGTCGCTTGCAGCAAAGTTCGCTCAAAATGAGCTGATCGAGCATGCGAAGTTTGGCCGTGGAGTCGTCGTGCAGGTTGTCGGCACCACGATTGAAGTGTTGTTTCAAGACGGTAGCAAGAAGCTCGCTCACGCCGGATAGCGCCGTCGATCACTGTCGCGATTGGCTAGTTTTTTTTCAGCTTAAACCCGCGCCACAACCCCTTTTGCTTTCTGCAAAAAGCGAAGTGTGAGTGCGATTGCTACGACCACCAGCCCCGAGGTGAGTCCCACCCACAACCCGATCAACCCGCCGCCAAGCGCGAGACCAAAGAGCAGTGCGATCGGAAACCCAACAAACCAGTGGCACACAACGTTGGCGATAAAAGCGAATTTCACCTCGCCGATCCCACGGAGCGCTCCACCCGCTACGGCCTGCGCACCGTCGAAGAGCTGAAACACTGCCGCGAGCATAAGCAGTGGTACGGCGCTTTGAATGACCGCTTGATTGGCAGTAAACAACCCCGCTAAGTGTTGGGGAATCGTCGCGAACAACAGCGCGCTCGCGATCATAAAGGCGCACCCCACAGCGATCCCCACAAGCCCAGCGCGACGTGGTGAGCGTCCTTCACCCACTGCGTATCCGACTCTCGTTGCGGTCGCCGCGCTCACTCCGAGGGCACCCATAAACGAAAACGAGGCCAGACTCAGGGCGATTTGGTGAGCGCTTCCCGCGATTGGACCGAGTCGACCTGTGACCACACCCACCGCTGAAAACACACCTATTTCAGCGAGCATTTGAAACGCGACCGGCATCCCAAGCGTCATGACACGACGGACGGACACGGTCTCTTCGGCTCTCAGTTCACCCTCAGGTTTGTTTCGTATCGCAGCCGCCAACGCAATCGATGTGAGCACCAACGTCGCGATTGTTGTTGAGACGCCCGCGCCAAATGAGCCCCAACGTAGATATCGCACGAAGAACAGACACACCGGGACGTTGACGACGTTCGCGATGATCGAGGCCCACACCAGTGAGCTGGTTTTGTTGAGCGCTTGCAGGTAGCCACGCGCGCATAAAAAGACACCAAAGAGTGGAATCGCCAGCACATGACCACGCAAAAAGAGCCCCGATGATCTCACGATCGCGGGATCCACACCAAACACCGTGAGCAGCGAGTTGGACGCGAGAATCAACACGATGACAAACGGGAGCAGCACCGCGTTTGCCTTCAGGGCGCTTAAAAAAGCCCCCCATGCGCGTCGGGGCTCTTTGGCGCCGATGGCTTGTGACGCCAAGGGATCTAGCGCGCCCGCGATCCCGAGGCAAAAAGCTGCGAATGCGAACGAGAGCGTGCGTCCCATTCCGCTCCCTGCGAGGTCGATGGGACTCGTGCGGCCGATGATCGCGGTGTCTGTGAGGTTGAGCGTAATCTGAGCAAATTGGGCGAGCGCAATAGGGATTGCCAGAGTCACCAGAGCCCGCGCTTCTTGGCGGATAGAGGGCTCGGTCACGGGCGCGTCGGTTGCGTTGCGATAAGCGCCGCGGTCAACTTGGTTCATGGCAGGGCGCGGACTGTACTCGATTCGTCGTTTTTTGTGACGCTGTGGGAGTGTTCGAGTAGAAATCGTTGAATCAATGACAGACCCCACAGTTGAGTCGAATAGCAGTACACCCTTGGTTGGTGTGATCATGGGCAGCAAGAGTG
>JANNCG010001039.1:0-2477 GCA_031386385.1 Myxococcales bacterium | reverse complement strand
TGATCGCCTCGGCCATCAAGTTCGCGAGCTCTTTGTTCTTCGGGCTGTACGAGGCTTCTCGGCGCTCTCCGACTGCCATCGCGGGAGCGGGGTTTAACAGCCCATACACCGCAAACCCCAGCGGCGACAGGCCCATCTTTTCAGCCGCCTGCTGCTCGCCCTTCATCACCTGCACCAACGCTTGAAGCCTCTCAAGCGCGCTGGCTGCGTCGATTCGCCGTTGCTTTCGGTCTGCCAAAATCTCTTCGAGCCGCTCACGAAGCGAGCTATAAAACGCGGGGTTTTCTTCGATCGTCACGTCGATCTCATGCGAGATCGCATGCTCGATTTCACTCGCTTGCGCCTCGGTGCTCCCTGCGGCTTTGAGCTTCTCTTCGAAGTCCACCGAGAAGATCGAGACCTGCTTGACCAAGATCTGCACACCGTCGGCCACCACCGAGTCTTCGATGAGCTTCTTCACCTTTGCGCCGCAGTCTTCGAGTGACAACCGCGCGTCGTGGTAGCGGGCCTTGGCGGCTGCGCGGACTTTGGGTCGCCCAGATCGTACCTGGCCTTGAACTCAAGTACCTGAGACTCGGGCGTGACCTTCAACTGAACGAACTTCTGAAAATCGCTCGCGTTGCGAATGAATGATGGCTGCACAGTGGCGCCAGCCTGCGACGTCACAGCGGACCGAGCAACCCCAATATGCCACCAAATACACGTCGTGATTTCTCACAGATTTCGCCCTCAAATGGCCACCTCCGTCTATCGATAGACGGATAATCTCGCTGAAAAAGCAGCGAAGAAATTTGCGAATTTGCACATTTTGGCACATCGGGACGAAACACTCAAACCCGATAAACCCGATCAAGAACGGGCTGTGAGATGGCGTGCGACCGAGATCTCTAAACGAGCCCGGGCAACGTCCCAATGACCGGGGTGATACACACTCGCTAGCTGGTCGCAGAGGCGCTGCGCCTCATCGATTCGCTCGCGAGAAGGGGAAGCCTCAACCAACTTTAGCGTCGCCGACTCAAGCTTTGTGGTGAGATAGTCTGGAGCCGTGTCTCCGAGCGTCCGTCGATAGCGTCTCGCGCAGATGTCGATGTAGCGGCGTGCACGATGATACATGCCACGCATACGAAACAGTCGTGCGGTTTCCAGCATCGCGCGGAGTCGATGGGGATGGCTGCCATTGGCTTGCAACGTCGGACTAGATTGTACGATCCCAAATGTCCCTGCAGCGTCGTCGCCGTAGCCCAAATCTCGTTGCACAGCGCCGAGCAGCAAGAGCGCCGCCCGCTCAAAATGCGCTGCGCCCCGTGCACGCCAGGCAGCCGCGCAGTGTGAAAAACTCTGCAGAGCCCGCTCAAGGCGACCGCTACCCAACTCTTCCAACCCTTGCAACCAACACTCACTCGGATCGAGGCGAGACTTGCGCAGCGCTTCATCGCTGTTCGCTAATTCGATGGCGTCAACAGAACGCTCAGTGCCACGAGCCGCGAGAATCGTGTGGCGCAATATCCCGACATTTACCCCGAACACCGCTGGTGCCACTCCCGGATCTAGGCCACTCAGCTCAGCGATTGCGGACTCGAAGTTTCCTTCGGCCACGAACGCTAAGGCTGCCCAGATACGGACGGCACTCCCTGCTCCGTCGACCGGCGCAGTCCCCAGCGATTTTGCCCACGCGAAGGAGAGCAGCGCTTCCCTGCAAAATCCGTCTTCCACAAATCGCTCGATTTTTGTCGCCACTCGCTCCCACCACTCTGCTCCGCCTACGACAAGATCGCTGAACCGTAACGCCCTCACTAAACTCACGACCCCTCGGTGACCTTCAACATCGCGCGCGGTGAGATAGTCGCCAGCACGTCGCATCAGTGCCGCGACATCCGCAATACTCTTCGGGTGCTCAAGCATAACATGGTCGCTGAGCAGCAAGTATTCGACCGTCGATGCGGGGTCTACCGCATCCATAGCCGTCAATTGAGCCAGATTTAACGATTCTGCAGCGGTCCAGTGTCCGTCACATTCGTACAACCAACGTTGGACAGATGGGCGAATCACCAGAGAGCCTGCACTGAGTGAGCGATGCGTTTGCGCTGCGAATCGCTCTCGAGCAGCGAGCCAGGCAGGACTGTGAATGCTCTGCCTAGCATCCGCGTCCCAGCCAACGCTTTGCAATTGCGACCATCCATCCGAGACTAAAAGCGCTGCTGGCTGAGAGCGTAATACCGCTACCATTGGATCGGGTGCCGCGAGAATTTCTGAGAGCCGCGATTGCACACTGCTCGTAGAAAATGACTGAATCACCGCCGAGGCATTCGCAAAACCGCACTCAAAATCGAGTGCTGCAAACGTCGTCATCGCACGAGCTTGCGCAGCGACCGAAATACCCAGTCCTTGCGTGAGCTGCTCTGCCTCAACTGGGGACAAGGCGAAAGTTCGGACAGGCCAAAATGGCGCGGGAATGTGCCCGACGTGGTGACGCCGAG
>JANNCG010000691.1:0-2311 GCA_031386385.1 Myxococcales bacterium | reverse complement strand
CACTGCGGCGAATGGTGCCGATGACCTCTTCGATTCCTCGGTGAATTTCGGGCACTTTCGCGCGAATGGTGGCGATGCTCAGCCACACGCCTGCGGTGATCACCCCCAAGCCCAATGCCACGACAATGAGCACACACCATTTGAACTTGATCTTGGTGACCTTGGCGAGCGCATCCGCGAGCATCCCGAGCAATCGCTCGAATATCACGAAAAAGACTAACAGCGGAGCGAGGTGACGAAAGTACCAGAGCGCTCCCAAAAACAACGCGATCGTCGCGATTCGACGAAGCATGCGATCGGTGAAGTAGGCTTTGAGCATGGATTGCGCAGACAATAGCCCAAAGAACTACCACTCATGCGCATCAATCGTGACTGACACACCGCGCATCTTCCCAGCCGACCCAATACGGACCATCGGGGCCATGCTCACGCTTCCAAATCGGAACACTCTCTTTGATCCGATCAATCAACATCCTCGCCGCCTCAAAAGCTTCTCCGCGGTGAGGCGCGCTTGCGGCACAAACAATGGCATCTTCGCCGACCTTGAGCGCACCGATTCGATGCGTCGCCGCGAGCCTGACGCCGTCTATTTCAACCGCAATTTGTCTGGCGATTCTAAACATCTCGTCCCGCACCATGCGCTCATAGGCGTGGTACTCAAGCAACGCTACAGGGCGCCCATCGCTGTGGTTGCGAACAGTCCCATGAAACAAGCAGACCGCTCCTGCTTCAGGATGCGAGACGCAGGCGCGGAGCGCGTCTGGTGCGATCACGTCGTGGGTTAAGACAAAGTTTTCGACGACGATCAAGCTCGGTGCGGACTCTGTTGAATCCCGCTTCCACTCGCCGGTCTTGCCGCCCAATTTTTCTTGCAATGCCACCTGCTCAATCACCATCCCTCGGTCGACGGCTTTGAGCATGTCGATGATGGTAAGTGCTGCGACCGAAGCAGCGGTGAGCGCCTCCATCTCAACGCCGGTGCGGTCGAGGGCCTTCGCCGTCACGCTGATCGCGACGCCTTGATCGGTGACAGAGAGCTCGACGTTAACTTTTGTCAGCGCAATTTGGTGACACAGTGGGATCAGGTCTGGTGTGCGTTTAGCCGCTTGAATTGCAGCGATTCGCGCGGTTGCGAGCACGTCGCCCTTGGGGGTTTTCTCTTCTCGCAGCAGCAGGACGGTGCTCGGAGCCATGCGTACAAACGCCGTCGCGGTCGCACTTCGCGCGGTGATCTCTTTGCTGCCAACATCCACCATGTTGGCCTCGCCTCGCTCGTCGATGTGGGACAGTGTCGTGTGCTGGTGCTTGTGTGAATGAGTCATTGGGATGATCGCAGTGCCGAAATGTCGCTGTGTTGTTGCGCTGAAGTTCGCTAACCTCAACGGTAAACCCTGACAAGCTAAGACAGAGTTATATTTTATCATGAGCGCTTTTCATTCTTCGCGACATCGACGACGGTTCGTCTTTTTATTTGCTTCGGTTGCCGCTGTTCTCAGTGGTTGTGCCGAAGGCGAAGACGCGCTGCGACGACGAGACTCTGGAGCGCGCGCGGACGTTGTGGACGTTGTGGATGTTGCGTTGCTCGATACTTTTGCGCCCATTGTGGACAGCTATGTGCCGCCTCAGGACACGTTTGTTGCTGTGGATGTTGCCCCCGTTGTAGATGTGGCCTCTGAGCGGTGTATGCCGCGCGAGATCTGCAATAACCGTGATGAGACATGTGATGGGGTGATTGACGAAGGCTGTCCTCGCGGAGTTGCGGTCACGATGCCGCCTCGGTTTGGGTCTCTCTCTCGCGGCTCAATGGCGGGCAATCAAGCGCAGGGGATTGCGGGTCGCAATCAAGTGTTGGTTGGGTTTTTTGGCCGCAAGGGCGGAGTGATTAACTCGCTCGGCTCGCTGGTGTCTGAGCTTTCGCTGACGGTCAACACGCAGCAAGAGCCCTACTCGTTTACGGTGCACACTGGTCCTGCGGCAGAGCTTCCTGCGTATGGCGGAGCGGGGGGATCGGGGTTTCGCGAGCAGTGTCCCGACGACAGTATTCTTACGACCCTTCGCGTGCAAAATCGCAGCGGTTGCACCAGCCCCGGTATTTGCTACGAGGTCGTCGGAGACTTAATTGGTCAGTGCTCGCAAGTGCAGCTTCGGCTAGAGGGCAGCATGTGGACTGTGGTGCTCGTCCCTGTGAGCACGATGATGGTTCTTGGTTCAGACAGCCCACGGGGAATGTACGTCGCGCCGCCCGGTCCCTATGCGGGATTGTGGCTTCGCACGGGCGCGTTTGTGGACGAGCTCGCGGTGGGACAGGCGG
>JANNCG010000580.1:0-2783 GCA_031386385.1 Myxococcales bacterium | reverse complement strand
ATCGTCGGCTACGGGTTTGCGACAAGCTACTCGTACCCCGGTGGGCTCAACCTGCTTCGGGTCGCACCTCCGCCTCCGATTCCAGGCTAACCACGTGCGAACAAGTGGCGTGGTATGTATGCACTCCTCTCAACAAAAGGTGTATCAAATCGGAAAATTGTGTTATTCTTGGAAAGTACAGATTCACAATCTATGAGCTGAGCAACGACTGATCCAGCCATCGGGTTTGTCACTCTTGCGGATAACCCATGAGCTATGGAGGCTGAAGCATTGCAACTGACTGTGATAAAAAAACTCGCCGGACTCATGGGCGAAGAGGCCGCCGTAGCGGTGGTAAAAGAGGTCGTCGCAGAGTGTGGGCTATCGCAAATAGAGACTCCGGGAGATCTGCTGCGCATCGCAAATGTTCTGACACGGCGCCGGGGCGTGCTGTCCGCTATCGGCCGATCACTCAAGATTCAAGCCATTTTTTTAGGCGCACCCGATGTTGGCTAAGGTTTCGAGCTGAGCGAGATTTTTGGGGGGTTTCCGGTCTCGAAGAGCTCTCCGTGCAACGCACCTCGCGGTTCGGACCCACGCGGCGACAGAGCGGCTCAACGGTTGACGCATTCACCATGCATTGTCAAAATAGCCTGTCAATTCAAAGAAATTCCTGATTATTCAAGATCCCTGGTGTTGTGCTACCGTCGCTCTCATGAACTCCACCCCCGCACCCCTCAAGTACACATACCAATCCTGCGTTGACAACTCTGAGCGCGTGAGCTGGAGGTTAGACGAGGTGTTTCCGCCCGATACGGTGTTTGATTTTTCGCGACCCTTTTTGCCCGATGCCCTGATGCCCACCGCAGGGCTGGCGTTTTTATCTGAATCGTCTCGTCGCACACTGAATCAAATCAGCGGCAAGGCGTACATGAATTTGTTCGGATACGTCGAAGTTTTTATTGAAGCGATGGTCCTTGAGCACGCACAAGCCTCGCTCTTTGGTGATCGCGCACAGATGCGCGCGTTGACGCGATTCGCCGATGAAGAGGTCAAGCATCAACAGCTGTTTCAACGCTATTGCGAGACATTCGACCGCGATTTTGCCACTCCCTGCAAGGTCTTAAACAACGCCTTTGACGTCGCTCAGATCATCCTCTCAAAGTCGCCGTTGTGCGTACTCTTGACGACTCTGCATATCGAGCAGATGACGCAGCAGCACTACGTAGAGGCCGTGCGCGACGAGAAGACCATTGACCCGCTTAACGCAGAGATTTTGCGAAGGCATTGGCTCGAAGAGTCACAGCACGCAAAGATCGACGCCCTTTTGCTCGTCGACCTCGCGAAGAGCGCCTCAGCAGAGACCTTAGCAACCGCGCACGCCGAATACCTTGAGGTGCTTGGAGCATTTGATGGCTTGCTCGCGGCACAAGCGGGCTTTGACGCTGAGAGCCTCGCGGCCGCCACAAAGTCGACCTTCAGCGCAGAGCAGATCAGCGCGATCGTGGCGTCACAGCATCGGGGGTACCGCAAAACGTTTTTGCACTATGGACTCACCAACCCTTTGGTACACCAAATGATCACCGAGTATTGGTCCGTGCAGCTCGCCGCACACAACACTCGAGCAGAATCGGTCATCGCTTGAACGCTATTGAGCCTCTTCAAAACGTGGCGATGAACAAATTCATCACACTGATGGGCGAAGAAAAAGGCAAGGCGCTGTTCGACGAAATCCTACGTGAGTCGGGTCTCAAAGAGCTCATCCACCCCGGAGATCTGCTCGTGTTCGCTGACGCGTTGCTGCGCCGTCGAGGCGTGTTCGCTGCGATCGGGCGCTCGCTTAAGATTCAGGCAATATTTTTGGGCGCCGCGACGGAGTAGTCCCGCCTGCCAGAAGTAAGGGGATGTTTGTATGCGTCCTACGAGGCGGTGCCGATTGGGTAGGCAGCCCCCTATAGGGGGCCACCTCCCACCGAACCGGACAGGCGGATTTCCCGCATCCGGCTCTCCACGATGGATCTGAGGATCACCGAGATTGACGAGCAGAATTCCAAGCGTCTTTCAATGCCACGTAGGTGGCTCTGGCAGAAATGAGACCTTGATCTGCAAACCAAAGATTGTTCCAACGGTTGTGTGCTCTTCCTTGTCCAAACGTGTAGCTCTTGCCTAGTTGTCGAAGAAGAATCGCTCTGAGCCTTCTGCGAATAAAGGCGTCCCACTTTCTAAACACGCTCAAGTACGAGACGTGTTGAAAGTAGTCCACTACACCGAGGACGACGGTGTTCACCGTCTTGATCGCTTCGCTGATGGACTGTCCGAAGTTTCGCGGTGTGCGAAGTTTGATGTTCGCCCGCCACTTCTTCATGCTCTTGTCCCGAGGCTGTCGTTTTCCACCTTGGAAACGGTAGCCTAGGAACTCGAATCCATCTGTGTTTTCGCTGACTATTCTGGTCTTCTCCGGATGCGCTTTCAGTTTCAATCTCGTGTATTCTGTTTGGAGTGCAACGAGGGCAGCATTCGCCTCCGCTTCGCTCTTGCACAGAATGACGAGGTCGTCGGCGTAGCGCACCAAGTTCAGACCGGCCTTGGTCAGCGTCTGATCCATGGAGTGCAGGTAGATGTTTGCCAACAGAGGCGAGAGGAGGGAGCCTTGCGGCGTTCCTTTCGTGGGCGTGGCTCGCACTTTGCCATCCAGGACCGGTTGTTTCACGAGCGCATCAATGAGTCCAAGCACTTTGCCATCGACGATCTGCGTGCGGAGAGCGTCGGTGAGCACTTGATGGTCGATTGAGTCGAAAAATGAC
>JANNCG010000559.1:0-2993 GCA_031386385.1 Myxococcales bacterium | reverse complement strand
AGGTCGCAGTACAATTGCGCGTCTGATTGTGCGTCCGGCTCGAGGACATCGAGCACGTGGTGTCGAACGAGTTTTTGCTCTTCGACGGTTGCCTTCGCTGAACCAATATTTAAGCGTCGGTACAACTGAACGCTATCCGCGTTCACAATCTCGCCTCCGAGGCAACGAGCGAGATGCATCGCGAGGGCGGATTTTCCGATCCCGGTCGGTCCGACAAAAAGAACAATGGACTGTTGAAGACTGTCTTCCGAGCGCACGGCAATTAGGTGTACCATCCCTTCGTGCCGCCTGACGCCCCGTCCGTTCAAAAGGGCAACACCATTGACCGCTACGAAATTCTCGCCGAGCTTGCGCGCGGTGGGATGGGCACTGTGCTGTTGGCTCGGGTCGCCGGTGCCGGTGGGTTTTCGCGATTGTATGCAGTTAAATTGCTGCATAAGCACCTGATGTACGACAGCGAGTTTGTCGACATGTTGCTCGATGAAGCCCGGATCGCTGCACGCATCCATCATCCGAACGCAGTGGCGATTCATGAAGTGGGGTTTAACGAGACCCACGGCTACTACGTCGTCATGGACTACGTCGAGGGTGTGACGCTGTGGGACGTGAACCAGCACTTGGGGCCTGGGTCACCACAACGCGTAAAGATTTGTACACGAATTGTTTACGATGCGCTGATGGGCTTAGAGTGCGCCCATACACTCAACGACGACATGGGTCGGCCGTTAAAAGTGGTCCATCGAGATATGTCTCCGCAGAACATCCTCGTCGGTGTTGATGGGATCGCCCGTGTGACGGATTTTGGTATCGCGAAGGCCGCCGCGCGTATCACAGGGACCACGCCGGGCCAAGTAAAGGGCAAGCTTGCCTACATGGCTCCGGAGCAGGCGCGGGGCAAAGAGCTTGACCATCGTGTGGATATTTTTGCCACTGGGGCGATGCTCTGGGAGATGTTGACCGGGCAGCGTTTGTTCAAGCGAAACCGTGATCTTGATACGATTGAAGCGCTGTTGACGCTGCCGATTCCGACGGTGCGAGAGAAGGTGCCGGGGATCCCCGAGACCCTCGACTCGGTGTGCATGCAGGCGTTGGTGAGAGATCCCACGCAACGATTTGGAAGTGCACGCGCGATGGCCGTCGCCCTCGAAAACGCAGCACGATCGAGCAATCTTTTTGCCGACGCGCACGAGGTTGGAGTCTGGGTTCGCGGGACATTTGCGAGGGCGATTGAGACACGCCGCGAGGCGATCCGCCAGGTTGCCAACATCACGGGGCCTATCGCGCCGCGCGCTCGTGGAAAAACAGCGGAGATTATTGTTCCGGCGATCCCCGAGGTTCATACGATTACGCCGCAGCCGGCTGAGACCCTTCTGCCAAGTGCCGCAGAGCTTGATGACGAATGGGAAAAGCACTCACAGACAGTGACTGGTCCGCCGCGGGTCAAGGGAGCTCCTGTCGATCCGATGGACTTGATGAAGACCACAGCGATGCCCTCAGACGCTGCACGGCCTCCTGCGCTCAAAGACGCAATTGAGCAGTATCGACAGCAGTATGGGCAGGCCCCGAGTGTGGGGACTCCGGCTTCGGCGATGGCACCGGCACCAATCGCGAAGGCCAAGCGCCTCTCAACCCCTGCGATGGGCGCTACGGTCCCCATGTCGCCAGAAGAAGTTCGTGCGCTGATCGATGAAGAAATGAGCGTGGTCAACACGTCGAAGCCTAAGTCTGCTTCCGGTGCTCCTGCTGGGGTTCAAGGGGCGATGGCCAACGGCCCTCTGCCTGGCTACTACGCAGCGACACCGGGCAATCCATCCTATACTCCACCGAGACCGCAGGGGCCGTTCGCCGGGCCTGGGGCGCAGGCCGGAGGACAAGGAGGACAAACCGGGCAGGCGCAGTACGGCCAGCAGCCCACGAGCCAAGGGCAGCCCAACGGATATGCCACGCCGTACGCTCAGACCCTGCCGCCCTCACAAAACTCAGCGCCGTACCCCATGCAACCTCAACAAAACGGAGTGCAGCGAGGGTCTTCACCGAGCCAGGCTCCGCAGCCGACGAGTGGTGGTGGTGCGCGTGCCGTTCAGATTGTTGCAATGATCATTGGGGCCATCGCTCTTGTCGCAGCCGGTGCCCTTGTCGCGTTGCGACTGCTTTAGCGAACCAGCGCGTATTCGGCCAGAGTGTACGGATCTTCAAAAGGATCCGAACCCCAACGAAGTCCGTAGAGCTGGCGCAACACCTGCTCACCCTCGCGCAGTCGGGGCGAGAATCCATGCGCCGCTTCTTGGCTAGCGTCCATAGGGTCTGCATAATATCGCCAGACCATCGCGCCGGCAAACCACGGCTGCGGCGCGAACGCCTCAAGCAGCGCACGATACGCGTCCGCTTGCGCATGCTCGTCTACCGGAACCCCATGGAGATCTTCGGGCCACTCCCACGGATGCACTGCGGGGTCGGGTCGCGCGGTGTACCCAAACTCCGTAAACAACACCGTCCGACCTTCGCGTTGAGCCCACTCGCCCAAGCGCCGAGCTCGCTCACGTCCGCCTTGGCGGAGCACCGTGAGGCTCGCACCTGGTTGCTCAGCGAGCGGATAAAATGCGTTGATTCCCACGAGATCCAAGCGATCCCAGAACCCAACTTGCTGCTCTTCGTCCCAGTTTGCGCTGTAGGTCAGCAGTCCGGTGTAGCGCGCTTGAATCGCGTCAATGACACGGTGCCAGTCACTCACCCGCGACTGACTTGAGGACTTCATCTCAACACCGATTGAGAGCAGCTCGGTGTGAGATTGCTCAGCGACGCTCGCCCACTGAGTGACAAAATGTGTGTAGCTCGCAAACCACTGTTGCTCCGATCGATCTCTTGCAATACAGTAGGCAATAGGACGATCGCTGTTGCACCTGCACCAGACCCTATCTCGTTGGCTCTTTATCTATCTCACGGCTTCTATTGCGTACAGTACATGTAGTACTGTAGGGTGCCTTGGATTGTAC
>JANNCG010000555.1:0-2932 GCA_031386385.1 Myxococcales bacterium | reverse complement strand
GGTCTCGTCGATGAGCGCGACATCAAAGCCCGTTTGTTTAATCTGTGCGCGTGCAGCTTCGCTGTTCGCTGCTCCATACACCGACGCTCCGCGAAGACCAAGCGCGGTCACCATCAGCTCGCGAATGGACCGATCGTCGTCCACAACGAGCACTCGAAGTTGGTCCGGAAGCTCATCGCTTTTCATCCGCTCATCTCGGAGTTCGCCCACTGGTACAGGGGCGCTGTTCATCGTTCCGCGGGGTAAAACAAGCGTCACTTTCGTGCCGATCCCGTCTTCGGACTGCACCTGGACGGTCCCATCCATCGCCTCTGCCAGGATGAGTGAGACCCCCATCCCAATCCCGTGACCGCTCTTGCGCTTGTCTTGTTTGTGCGGATGCGTGCTAAATCCCGGCTCAAATACACGAGCGAGCACTTCGGGACTCATGCCTACTCCGTCATCTACCACGGTCCACTGCGGCGAACCGTCCTCACTCGCGGTGTGTGTAAGATGTATGTGCCCTCGGCCGGTACGACCGTTGAGCGCCTGCACAGCGTCAAGCGCGTTGAGGATGAAGTTGGTGAGAATTTGCAGAACGCGACTTGGATCGCCGAATGCCGGGGGCGCTGCCAAAACAGAGTGGGTAAGCACGACTCCGTGTGCCTGACAGCGGGGTCCGAGAAGCTCGACAAGCTCATGGACGAGGTCTTCGCCCACAAACGAAATCGGTGTGACTGCGAAGGTCTGTGTGGGATTACCCAGGGCGATGAGCATCGCGCGGGCTCTCTGAATCGCGCGTTCAATGGTATTTAAGGCGCGATCACGGTCCTGAGTGTCTTGAGCGTTTCGTGCGACATCGATCGAAAACATCGCGCTCGCCAGCGTGTTCTGGATTTCGTGGACTCCTACAGCGACGTCGTCAGTGGTATCCAAAAATCCGGTCGCAAGATCGGCATGTTCGCCTGAGACCGTCGGATCGGGCCTGTTTGTATAAGGGTCGTCGGTGCGGGTCTTGCGAGCCATGCTCAACCCATAGTTTCTACTGTGAAACACCCTCCGGTCAATCATCCACTGTGCTATCGATGCACGCAGTCAAATGACGAAAGAAAAGATTGACGTCATGAAAGTCGCCGCTCTGGCTCGGTTGCGTGTCTCAGAGGATGAAGCGCTCGTCTTAGAACCTCAGTTGGCGAGGATTTTAGGCCACATTGCGACGCTCAATGAGCTCGACACCACGGCCGTTGAGTCGACGCCGGTCGCAGGGCTCACGTCTGCACCATTGGGCGATGATCACCCACAGGTAGCGACAAAACAAACCGAAGTGCTTTCACAGTGCTCGGCGCAGCTCGCGGGGCAGTTCGCGGTACCACGGTTTGTGGATCACTGAGGGCGAGCGGTGAACGCGACAGACCAAGCCAAGAGCGTACGAACCGGGCATCTTAGCGCGTTGCACTGCACGCGCGTAGCGCTCAGCAAAATCGCGGGACGTGACGCGCACCTGCGTGCGTTTATCACGGTCGATGCAGAGGGGGCACTCGCTGCGGCGCGCTCTATTGATACGGCAATTGCCGAGCAAACGGCACTCGGCGCAACACAGGATGAGCTCGCACAACAGTGGCCCCTTGCGGGTGTCGTGGTTGCGGTGAAAGACGTCTTGGTCACCCGGGGGTTGCGTACCACCTGCGCGTCGAAGATGTTAAGTGGCTATGTGCCTCCATATGATGCGTGGGTGGTCACGAAGATGCGCAACGCGGGTGCAGTGATCATCGGCAAGACCAACATGGATGAATTTGCCATGGGATCATCGACAGAAAATAGTGCATTTTATGTGACGAAAAATCCGTGGGACAGCGCGCGGGTTCCTGGTGGATCTTCGGGCGGATCTGCGGCTGCGGTCGCAGCGGGGTATGTCTCGTTGTCGCTTGGCACGGACACTGGTGGGTCGGTGAGGCAGCCCGCAGCCCTCACTGGCGTGGTTGGTTTCAAGCCGACGTACGGTCGCGTATCACGACATGGATTGATTGCCTTCGCCAGCTCGCTTGACGTGGTGTCTCCGTTTGCGACAAACGTTCGCGATGCTGCGTTGCTGTACCGTGTGATCGCAGGCTGTGACGCTCATGACTCAACGACGTCGAACCTCGCGGTCGAACCGCCGGATTTTAGCCTTGGTGAGGGGATCTTGAAGGGCCTTCGAATCGGTGTCCCAAAAGAGTATTTTGCGCAGGGAATATCCGCCGAAGTTGAGTCTTCTGTCCGTATCGCTTTGAAGCGATTGCAGGACCATGGTGCGATCCTTGTCGACATCTCTATGCCTCACACCTCGTACGGAATCGCCGCGTACTATGTCCTCGCGCCTGCGGAAGCGAGCTCGAACCTGGCGCGGTTTGACGGCGTCAGATACGGGCATCGCGCACAATTGGCGGACAACTCTGGCGGGATCGATGCGCTCTACGGTCAATCACGCGAAGAAGGCTTGGGTCCCGAGGTCAAGCGCCGGATTCTGCTCGGCACCTTCGCTCTCAGTGAGGGCTACTACGACGCATTTTATGGCAAAGCACAGCGGGTCCGCACGCTCATTAGACGCGATTTTGACGAGGCATTTTGCAAGGTAGATGTGATCGCTACGCCCACCTCTCCGGTGCCTGCGTGGAAGCTCGGCGAGCGCACTGCCGATCCGCTGTTGATGTACTCAAGCGATGTCTGCACGCTCCCCGCGTCGCTTGCCGGAGTCCCTGCCATCAGCATCCCGTGCGGAACCGTAGAGACAGACGGTCGTGCTTTGCCCGTCGGATTGCAGCTCATTGGTCCAGCGTTTGCTGAAGCCCGACTGCTCGCGTACGCCTTCGGCGCTGAGCGTGTTTTGGGCACGCTTACGCTTCCCGTTGAGTGAGCTGTTCGCCCCCGCTGAAAGCTCGAACCCTCAGGATTTGCCCGGTTCACCACCGGGCAT
>JANNCG010000534.1:0-6610 GCA_031386385.1 Myxococcales bacterium | reverse complement strand
GTTGCGGTGGGTTCCGATTCGCACGACGAGAATGAAGAGCACCAGGGCAAAAACGGCCTTCATGATCAAAGCGCCGAAGTGCTTGATCCCCCGGTCAAACTCGGTCTCTGGTGGGGTGGCTCGCAGACGTGTCGCGATGTCGCCGAACATCGTCTTGCGGCCTGTCGCTGAGACCACTGCGGTGCCAGTTCCGCTGACAACAGAGGTGCCAAGAAAGACCTTCGCTGTCTCTGCTTGCGCGTCGCCAGGGCCCTTTTCAACGGGCATCGACTCGCCGGTTAGAGCCGCTTCTTGGACATGCAGATCGCGAGCCTCAATGAGCGCACCATCCGCCGGAATCAAGTCGCCCGCGCTGAGCTTGACCACGTCCCCGACGACAACCTTCGCGCGTGACAGCTCGCAAAACACGCCATCCCTAAGCACCGTCGCGGTAGGTGCAATTGTTGCGCGCAGTTGGTCCGCTGCCTTTTGCGAACGAAAAGTCTGCACGAAATTGATCGACACGCTCACGCACACGATCACCACAATGATCGATGCGTTGACGAGCTCACCCACCGCCGCGGACACTACACTCGCGAGAAGCAAGATCGCTACGAGCGGATTGGCGAACTGAAGCAGCAAGGCCACCAGCTGCGATCTCTGCTTTTTGGGCGTCGGATCGTTTGGGCCGTCGAGCGCGAGCCGAGCGGCAGCCTGGGCGGATGTGAGTCCCTGGCTTTGCACGAGGTTCTGCGTCAATTAGAGCATTCGATCAACAGCGACGAAGTACTTCTTCGCGTACGCTACCAGCTGCCCATCCGTTGGGTGGTCGACGGTCTCAACACCGACAATCTTCGGCTCAATCGCGTGCTGGTGCTTGTGCAGATGACGAATAAACTCGAGCTTTGCCTTCGCGGGGCCGACGATCAAAATCTCATCTTGGCCCACAAGCGCGTGAGCGACATCGTCAAAGAAGTGTTTGGCATCGTTGGGATGCTCCTTCGCTTCTTCGCCGGCGCGGGGATGCTTATTGTGAATGTGGTGAGCGGGGGCCTTGACGGTCGTGTGCTCAATCTCGGTCGTGTCGACATTGAAAATCTTGGCTTCTTTGTGGTCGATCCAGACCGCTGTGTGTTTTGTCATGATGTGCGTTCGGTATTCACGAACGATGCCAACGAGCTGCCACCGCTCGTAGGTTCAGTGAGCCGTCGGTGGCGGATCGAAGACCAGTGGGTGATTTGTCTATCGCTGAGTGCGACTGACTGCCGGACAGTGCCGATCGTGAACCGACAAACGCCCTTCATTTTAGCACTGCTGTTCTGGTTGACTCTGCTGCTTTCGGGCTGCGACCTCAACGACTTGCTCGCGCTTCGAGACCTCGGCCGAGAGGTTGCACCACGGACCGAGACTGAGCGAATCGAGATTGACTCACACACTCACGTCGAAAATGTCTTGGTGATCGACAGCTCGTTTCCAGACAATATCGCGACATGTCGAGTCGCACTTCTGCGTGACAATCGGCGAACAGAAGTGCTGCAGCACGTGGCGCAAGTGCAGTCCGTGACGGGGAGGGTGCTGGCCGCCGAGATCGCGGCCCCGGCGGATGTTGCTCCTGTGATAGCGATCACGCTGCGCACACAGCTGTGTTTGGTGACACGCAGAGCGACAGCCTACTGCGCGGTGATTGGTCAACGAGCAGGTCCGCCCGACCTTCCGTCTTCGCTCGGCGCTACGTGGCTCGGGGCGCTTGGATGGCTTGCTGACAATCGACGTGTGGACGTGAGAGAGAGTACGACCGCGGTGCTTGGATTGTTTTCGTTGGGGCCCTCAAATCGCGAGACCGTCGCGTTGATGGGCCGTGTGATCGATCGCGCAGAAATTGCACACGATGACGACTCCTCGCTGCAACTTCGCGCGGCGCGCCTCACGGTGCTGGAGAGCGCATTGGACCGCCAGCTTGTCTTGCAGGCGATTGCGAGCGAGTCCTGGTCTCACGTGTTCGCCGTCGCGCGAGGATGCAATCCCGAGCTGCGTGCGCCGATTGAGCAGCGAGCGCGCTCAATATCCGAGCAGCTACGGCCCGAGCTGGGGCAAATCGAAGCGCACTGTGACGGTCGACTCGAACCCTAGGCCCGCATCTTGCGTACGCGTAGGGCTGTTGGCGCGCTCAGCGGTAGCCAACGACGAGCGCCATGAAAATACAAACGGTCACTAAATTATCAGACTTCGCACGACGGATCCACGCGCCACTCTCACAGGTCGCAACGACCGGACGAGCATGATGAGCGCTCGTACAGTCTTAGGTGCAGTGGCGCAGGGGCTGCGTCGGGTTGTTTGGTTTGCCGTGTTTGGCGCATTGGTGGCGGCTGTCCTGTGGAGCCGATTGCTTGCTCCGGTGAAGGTCCGCGCAGTGCGCCTCTCACGCGGGCCCGTTGTTCAAGAAGCCTTCGGAAGAGGAACGGTCGAGGCACAACAATCAGCGGCTGTAGGCTTTGACCTGGTGGGGCGACTGAGCGCGGTCCTGGTCGCTGAGGGCGCGCGTGTCACTCGCGGGCAAGAGCTTGCGCGGCTCGAGACCAACCAAGCGCTCGCAGACCTGCGCACAGCCCAGACCGGAATCGGCGCTGCGAGAGCCTCGCTCAATCGTTTGGCCGCAGAAGAAGAGCGAGCTCGTGCTCTTCTCTCGACGGCTGAGCGGGACGCCGCGAGAACCCAGACTTTGTTCGCAACGGGTGCTCTGTCGGCACAACAGCGAGATGACTCGATGGATCGTGTTCGCTTGGCGCGTGCAGAGCTCGATCGCGTACTCGCCCAGAGGTCCGAGGCGACACGGGGCATTGACGTCGCTGCGGGTAGCGTTGAGCAGCGTCGGGTAGCGATGGTCCGCGCGACGCTTTTGGCGCCTTTTGACGGGCTTATTACACGCAGACTGCGGGACCCAGGGGACACGGTGACGGTGGGCTCAACCGTGCTGCGGATCGTGGACACAACGCGAGTGTATGTCAGCGCTATGATGGATGAGACAGTACTGGGGCAGTTGGCAGTGGATCAACGATGTGCGATATTGTTTCCGGCTGATACATTGGCCATCGCGGGGAGAGTGACGCGGGTGTCATGGGAGGCGGACCGGCAGACGCACGAGCTTGTTGTGGATGTGACTCCCGATATGATTGATCGCGCGGTCGCGATCGGTCAGCGAGCGGACGTGAGGGTTGAGCTTGCTCGGCATGACAGCGTCCTGCGAATACCCGTTGCGATGATCCAACATGACCTTGACGGCCCACTGGTCTATGTGGATCGCGCGGGCAAAATTGCGCTCGTTCGTCCTCGTTTTGGGTTAAGCGGTGGCGAATTTGTCGAGGTCCTGAGTGCGCTCGCGGTGGGCGACACCGTGCTCAGTGCGCACACAGGCGTTGCCCCGTTGCCCGTCTCGCGACGGTGGGTGGCTCAGTGAACCTCGCAATCCGTGATGTTCGTAGGCACTTGGCACGTTTTATTGGGACCGCTGCGGGACTCGGCTTGCTTCTGAGCGTTGTGATCGCGATGCAGGGAATCTATGCAGGGATGGTCGATGACGCCACCATCCTCACCCGCGCGATGAGAGCGGATCTGTGGATCGTTCAGCGCGACACGGTGGGTCCATTCGCAGAGGGCTCTCGAGTTGACCCTACGGTCGAGGTCCGTGCAGCGGCAGTTTCGGGCGTGACACGCGCACGTCCGTACACCTACCAAGTGATTCAACGAGATCACCACAGCGCCGCGCTGCGCATCGCGCTGGTGGGCCTGGGGTGGCCTTACGACTGCGGGCGAACCCTACCTATTGTTCAGGGCCGCCGTTTGCAGCAACACCACGGAGAGCTCGTCGTAGATGCCTCGTTGGGGCTCACGATTGGTGAGACAATTCAACTGGGCCGCGAGCCCTATCGAGTGGTGGGGCTCACTCGCAACGCCCTCACTTCGGGTGGAGATTCAGTAGCGTTTGTGACGCTGAGCGACGCGCAGCTAATCAACGCGGATCAGCCATCTGAGGCCATTGTCCTAGAGCGCGTTCGCTTTCTCGATCGACTGCGACAGACAGATCTTGGGCGAAGTCAGCCCGCTCTTGAGGATCTCACTCGCGATCCGCGCTGGCGAGCTCCGGCGCTCTCGACGGCCCCTATTGCTGCCGTCTTGGTGAACACCGAGCCGCACATGCTGGCGCAAGTACAAGCGACCATCCTGCGGTGGAAGGACGTGACGGTGTACACCCAGGCTGAACAAGAGGCGCTGCTCCTTGGCGGAGTTGTAGAGCGAGCGCGCATGCAAATCGGTCTATTTACGGCCATACTCACGCTGACCGCGGCGGTTATTATTATGTTGGTAATATATAATCTCACCCTGGAGAAGTCTCACGATCTGGCGGTTCTCAAGCTCATGGGAGCGCCGAGGCTGCGGCTGCTTGGGCTTGTGTTGCAGCAAGCGTGGCTTCTCGGCGCGATTGGGTATACTGTCGCGTTTGCGATCGGGACGTTGTTTTACGGGTCTTTTCCGCGTCGAGTGGTCATCACGCCAGCGATTACCATGCTCGCGCCACTGGTCACTTTTGTGGTGGTGACCTTGGCGAGTGTTGTGGGTGTTAGTCACGTGATGCGCCTCGATCCCGCAAAGGCGCTCGACGGTTAACGCGATGACCCAGACAACACAAGAGTCCGTGCGCGCAGTCGATCTGTGCAAAACCTATGGATCGGGCAACTCGAAAATCAACGCTCTCGACCATGTGAGTCTCTCGCTCGCCCGTGGGACTGTCTCAGCGCTGCTCGGTCCGAGCGGCTCGGGAAAATCGACGCTCATCAAAGCCCTGGGATTTGTCTCGCCCGCAGACACCGGAGAGGTGTACTTTGAAGACCGGCTCGTGGTCAGAGACGGGGTGGCGCTTGCAGACCTCGCGCAGCTTCGTCGTAGGCATCTGGGATTTGTCTTCCAGAAGGCAAACCTCACATCGTTTTTGACCGCCGTCGAAAATGTCGAGATTGCTTGCGAATTTGGTGGCAAAGGGCAGGGACGCAAGCGCGCTCGACAGCTGCTGGACTACCTCGGTGTGGCGCACCGTGAAAACGCCTATCCCGAGATGCTCAGTGGAGGAGAGCAGCAGCGGGTGGCGATCGCACGAGCGCTTGCGAATGAGCCATCACTCATCCTCGCCGACGAGCCGACCGCGGCGTTGGACAGCGTGAAGAGCAAAACCGTGATGACGTTGTTTAAGCAGGTCGCACACGAGCGCGGGACGGCCGTGCTGGTGGTGACTCACGATCATCGAGCGCTTGAGGTGTTTGATCACTTATACGAGATGCAAGATGGCCGTCTGGGCCCAAGCGAGCGAGAGCAACAAACGATGGCACCTACCCCGGCGGCCCAGCGGACCAACGTTGAGTGACCTCATGCCAACAGCGTCGGCGGAGCCAGTGGGCCAGCCACACCGACGTATGTCCAAACGCGTGGGCAAGTTAGCGGGCAGGTGTACGCCGAGCCCATACAACACCAGCAACGATACCCCGGTTGATCGCATGCCTGACCGACGTGGGGGGCAAGCTCAGTAAAACACGCTCCCATGCCTCCCGGGTTGACGGCCCTATACAAAGAAGTGACGTCAGCGTCAGCGCCGTAACCATCACACGAAGCGACCACATCTGAGGGCACTACGACATCCGGCGAGCTTGCATCCACCGCTTGCGGATCGGGCACGTCAATCGCTTGGGGATCTGGCACGTCCCTGATGGGGCTTGCACGATCTGTTGAGATGTCCTGGGATGTCACGGCGTCTTGGGTCGCAACATCCGTGATAGCGGTTGTCGAACACGCGGCCACATGAACTGGTGCCAACAATGCGAGCTTGCGTAGCAACGCCAACGCCGACGAGTGTCGGGAGCGATCATGACCGATCATCGCAGTACGCTATCACCGACCTTTCGATCATGCCAAGGATCTGGGTCTGCATCCACGTTGGACCACTAAGATATCAAGTGAGCGCTTGGTCACTGCAGGGAGATGCTCGCACTGACAGCCGGCTATACCTCTAACTGATACCCCGCGCCGTAGACCGATCGAAGCGTGGAGGCGTGCGAGCCCAGTCGTTTGCGGACGTTTTTAACGTGCGTGTCGATGGCGCGATCGAAGGCTTCGTCGTCGGTTCCGTGTAGTTCGAGGAGCAATTGTGCACGTGAAAAAACACGCCCGGGGTGAAGCATCAGCTTGCGTAGCAGCTTGTACTCGCTCACTGTGAGCTCAAGTGGGCTTGCGTTGAGCGAGATCCGCATCCGTGGTTCATCCAGCTCAAATGGGCCCAGGGTGTAGGTCTGTGGAGTGACCAGCTTGATCATGGGCGGTCGGCGCAGCACGGCTTTGACCCGCGTGACCACCTCGCGAGGGCTAAACGGCTTACAGATATAGTCATCCGCGCCTAGCTCAAGGCCGAGCAAGCGATCGAGCTCTTCGACCATTGCGCTGACCATAATAATGGGAACATCGCTAAAAACCCTCACCTCGCGGCACACATCGAGCCCCGAGCGGCCCGGGAGCATCACGTACAGCAGCAGCAACTGCGGTCCATGTGCGCGCACATAGTGAGCGACCTCGGTGCCGTTGTGCAACTGCG
>JANNCG010000522.1:0-3011 GCA_031386385.1 Myxococcales bacterium | reverse complement strand
CCTGACGAATTGCGCCCGAAAGGTGCATCCTCCCGCCGAGATCCACAGTCCCCGCGGCCTCCACAGTCCCGTTTGCGATCCGCGCTCGGGTGTAGTCGATGTTGAGCCTTGCGCCTCTGAACCCGCGATCTTTGATGAGCCAGTCGTACACAACATGCAGGTCCGCGTGTTGCACTGTCTCGTCATAGCCGTGCATCGCCAAATCCCACGCGCGCACATCCGCGTGCATCACGCCTTTGGGGTCATCGCCGGGGCGACCCAAAATGTACTCGACGTCTGTCCGAAGAAATCCGTGGCGGGCGCGCGCGTTGCTTGGACGCGGCTCACCTCGTCGATTGCGTGAGCGCGTTGTCTCGCTGACCCAGCACTCGCTTCGCGGCAGTGTGTGATCATGGGAGGCAAGCGCGCAGTCTTGCATTGTCCCTCCGGTGTAGGGGTCAAACACCGGATCATGCTCAAACTTGAACATGTGATAGTAGTCGGCAAGCTGAAAGTCGCTCGACTCAAGTCGGGTCTTCGCCACGAGCGTGTAGCGCGAAAAATCCAAGACAGAGTCCGTGAGGACGAAGTTGCTTTTTCCCGAGTGCGCGAGCAGTGAAGGCGCTCGCAGAGTCACGTTGCGAAGCTGCCATGGCCGCCCCGCCGGAGTCTCGAAATCACCCAGTGGAAGCCCGGCGAAATGAAAATCTCGCACGCGTGTTCGCCCCTCAACAATCATGTCGCCAAACGAGCCGCTCCCGTTGACCGAGGTCTCGCTGTGACCCGAGATGGGGATCCCCGCGAGGGTCCCGATGTCGGTAAGGTCAATGTTGTTGCTGCGGATGTTGCGCACCACGATGTCAGGCCGCGTCGGCGTATGCACCGTGCACACCTCGACCTCTTCGCCATCAACGTGGGTGTGTGCCAAATCCGCCGTCATGTTGCGAAAGCGCACAAAGAGTGAGTCCACCTCAAGCCGCGCCGCCACGCGTCCGCGCGGAATCGAGATCACCGGATCATACGGTGGACCCCAGCGATGAAAGTCCTTGAGGATCGCAAAATCTCTGGTGTCTGCGTTGATATCAATCACCAGCGCGGGCCGGGCACGATCGGGAGTTTGTCCAAACCGCGCGGGGTCTAAGTGAATTTCTGCCAGCGCATCAATGGTCCAAAACACGCGCGCAAAATCGGTCAGGGCGAGCTCGCGCATGAGTTGCTCAAAGCGCAAGCCCTGTGTCTCAAAGAAGCCCTCCAGGGTGAAAGATGGCCGAATGTGCAGGGTCAGTGGGCGATCGGGTCTGCGGGGTGACGGCGAAAAAACGCGCGCTCCACCGTACCGAGCTTCGAACCGATCGATCACAACGGCGTTTTCGTCCGCGTGAAAATCAATGCTGGCGCGCTCACCCCCGCCAAAGGTTCCGTTGCGGCCAAGGGGACGAGGATCGATCAGGGTGATGGTGGTGCCTGTGCTTTCGGCGTGTCCGTCCGCGCGAAGAGCGCCCGTTTGCGGATGAAATGTCGCTTGCACGCGCGCTTCAACCCGACCACGGATCAAAGGCGACAGACGGGGCAGCGGGCAGGTCACCACGGACAGGGGCGCGGTTGTTCTCACCGACGCACGAATTTCGCTTTGCAGATCCACCGGAACCACCGCGTCATCGATATGCACCTCCGCCCCCAGCGCCTCAATGTGCGCCGCTCCAACGCGCAACACCTGCCAACGCGACAGCTCGGCGTGCAGCTCAATACGTCGAATGGGACCGGTAAAACAGCGCTCATTCGTGTTGCCGTTGTGCAGGTTGGTCTCGACCTGACCGCTGAGAGTGTTCACCGCGACAAGCAACCGCTCGTTGTTTTGGTTGCTCACGTCCAGATCCACAGAGTTTAGTGTGAGCTGTCCCCAGCGATCGTCATCGACATGCACTCGTACATCACTCAGCGCGATGTCTCTAAACGGCAGCGTCGGGGTGCCCTGCGCAGGCGCGTTGCCAGGCTTTATCTCTGGTCCGTTGATGAGCTTTCCGCCGCGAAAAATCAGGCGAATCTCACCGCCATCCAGCTCAACTGTGCCAATGCGAATGGGTCCCTGAATGAGCGTACGAAGTGTGGGGCGCATGTCGACCCAGTTCACTCGCGCCAAAAGCCCATGCCGAGGATGACGCAGCTCAATGCCCTCGGCGTGCACCGCGAGCCGTCTCCAAGACCACCCACCGCGCTCCACTCGTAGCTCAAGCCCAGTGGCCTTGCGAACCTCAGTGATCACCGTACTGAGCACTTTGTGCGTGGCCCACTCGGTGCGCGCAACCAGAACAATCACAGTGATCAGTGTTGCGATGACAAGCGACGCTACCGCGCCTCGTCGTTGTCGCAGACGGGTCAAACGCGACAGCTTAATGACCGCGTTGGTGCTGGTGCTCTCGGTCGCTTTGCTCAGCGCGCTCTCGGTCCCGTCTGGCGGCGTCGTGTCGTCAAGCGGCGTGCTTGGACGGAGATCTTCAGACCCGTCCGAGGGTTCAGGCTGCTCTTGTGACACGATCGACACGATGGGTTTGTTGGTCTCTTAAAGAGGTATTGTACGGCGCTTACAACAATAGCATCCCTTTGACGAATTCCTTGCGGTTTTTGCGCTCATTTCAAGGTTGACCAATGGTCGAAGCAGTCACTACATGCGACGTCTATGGCAACGAGCACTTTTACTTTTGGCGTCGCGGCATTTACTTCGCTGTTTGCAATTGTGGATCCCTTCGCAGCGCTTCCGGTGTTTTTGGCGCTCACCGGTCGAGAGACGGATGCGGGTCGAAGGCTCATCGCGCGTCGCGCATCCATGACCGTGTTTTTTGTCCTCGCAACCTTCGCGACGTGTGGACAGCTGTTGTTTCGCTTTTTTGGGATCTCAGTGGCGGGCTTTAAAATTGCCGGCGGGATCTTACTGTTGGGCGTCGCGTTTGACATGATGGGCGCAAAACAGAGCGCCACCAAGAGCACACCCGCAGAAGAGGCAGACGCGACCGATCGCGGCGATGTAGGGCTCG
>JANNCG010000464.1:0-4108 GCA_031386385.1 Myxococcales bacterium | reverse complement strand
TGTCTCTTCGACGACTTTTTGATGTCGTCGTTGGATTGAGCAGTCTCGCTCAAATAAATGCACCACGTTGCCTTGCTGATCGCCCATGACCTGAATTTCAACGTGTCGAGGGCGAATAATCGCTCGCTCTAGGTACACGGTTGAGTCGCCAAATGCCTTGAGTGCCTCGCTTTGCGCTCGCTCGAAAGCGTTGCGCAAATCAGCGGGTTTTTCGACCAATCGCATCCCTTTTCCGCCACCACCGCTGGCCGCTTTGAGCATCACGGGATAGCCCACAATGTCCGCCGCTGCAGCCAGCTCATCCACGGTCCCCGCCTGCGCCCCCGGCACAATCGGAACCCCCGCCGCCGCCATCTTCTCGCGCGCCGCGGTCTTGGAGCCCATCGCACGCATCGCGCTTGCAGGCGGACCGACAAACACAATCCCCGCCGCAGCACATGCCTCAGCGAAGTGATAATTCTCAGACAAAAACCCATACCCCGGGTGAATGGCCTGCGCACCGGACTTGCGTGCGGCGTCAAGAACTCGTTCGATATTTAAGTAGCTGTCGCGAGCGAGTGCAGGCCCGACACAGTACGCCTCGTCTGCCATTCGAACGTGCAGCGCAGCGCGATCTGCTTCCGAATAAATCGCCACCGCGCGGATCCCCATTTCGTGCAGCGTACGAATGACCCGAACTGCAATTTCGCCACGATTTGCAACAAGAACTTTACTAAACATCAGTTGTTCAAGAAGCCAACCATGACAGGCACAGCCCTGACAAGCGCTACCGCCACACGCTTCGTTTTTTAAACGCTAGACGTACCCAGAGCGGCTGCGTAGGATCTCTTACTGTATTTATGACGCAAATCGCTACGCATCGGTTGAATCGTTGGGCGCTCGTGAGCGCGCTTTCGTTGACAGTGTTTCTCGGCGCCGAAAATACCTGGGCGCAGGCAGCGCAGCGAAGCCTGATCGAGACTGGCCAGCGCCAGTACGATGATCTTCACTACGAAGAAGCGGTGCAAACGCTCTCCGCCGCGGTGATTCGCTCGGGCAATACGCCGCAGGTTGAAGCGCGAATCTACGAGCTGTTAGCGATGTCCTATCACGCAGTAGGTCGTACCGACGAAGCTGAAGGGGCGTGGCGGCTGATGCTCATTCGTGCTCCAGATCGGCAAGTGTCGACCGATGTCTCTCCGCGGACGCAAGCGTTTTTTACCGCAGTCCGCACACGTTGGGAGGCCGAAGGGCGCCCCGGAGTGACCGTGACAACCAGCGGAGGGACAGGGGTGGTCACGCCCGTGTCGAGCGGTCCACTGAGTGAGGTGCGCATTGAGCACCGCTCGCCGCCACAGCAACAGCGGGGGCGCGCTGTGCCATTGACGGCGAGCTTGGTCGATCCTGGCAATCGTGTGGCCCGCTTGGTGCTCGCGTTTCGTCACAACAACTCAGGGATTTTTCAGCGTGTTGACGCAGCCCGTGACGAGACGGGAGCCTACGCGATCAGCATCCCTGGGACGGTCATTCGACCACCGTTGGCTGAGTATTACTTTGAAGCTGTGGACGGCAACGGCCTGCCTGTACAGCAGCGTGGAGACGCTTTGGCGCCCCTGCGCGTGGCTGTTCCTGAGCCCGGTGGAGTGCCCTGGTGGGTCTGGGTTGGTGGCGGTGTCTTGGTCGCAGGAGCAGCCGTTGCGATCATTGTTGTGGCGACGAGCAATCAGCCTGCAGTGCTCAATATTGACGTCGTCGGGCGCTGACAGATGACCCTCAGTTCAGAAGCAGCTGCGTCCACGCGTACCGCCATGGTGATGGTGGACACCTCGGTCGATGATGCAGACATTCACGCAGCACAACTTGTGCACTTCGGCGCCGAGAGTGTTGAGACACGCGATGCTACAACTCTGCTTAAGGGCGGAGCGCTCGGCGCGACACTTGTCGCTCATTTTTCAGACGAATCACTTGCGCTTCAGGCCGTCGAGTTGTTCGCTCCCAACGCGCGAATCGAGTGGCTCGAAGGCGATGATTGGGCCGACGCGTGGAAGGCACACTGGAAGCCAACGCGTTTGGGTCAGCGCCTGGTCATTGTCCCTTCTTGGATGAGGTACGAACCGCTCGCAGGTGACATCGTCCTCCGACTTGATCCAGGTCGCGCGTTTGGGACTGGCCAGCACGCATCAACCGCCCTCGCGACGGCGGCACTTGAGCGTGAGGTTGCGAAGCATCCCGGCGCGACGGTGCTTGATGTCGGTTGCGGATCAGGTATCTTGTCTTTTGCTTCGGTCCTGTTTGGCGCTCCGCGTGCAATCGGCTGCGATACTCACGCCGAAAGCATTGAGGTGGCGATTGAAAACGCGACGCTGCTCGGGTTTGCTGCGACGACTGAGTTTTTCGTCGGCACGTGCTCAGACCGCACGATCCGAAGCGAGCTTGTGGTCGCAAATATCGAAGCGGTTGTGCTTGTCCCCATCGCTGAGGTTCTAAAGCAAAACGTTCTTCCCGGCGGGCACCTTATTTTGTCCGGGATCTTGGCAACGCAGCGCGAGCAAGTCGTGGAGCGGTACGAGTCCATCGGTTTTACACTGGTGCGGTGCGATCAAGAGGGCGACTGGATCGCCCCTGAGTTTGTCCTCGCCAAGAGCGCCTAGAGGCCGAAGGCCCACGTCGATGGCTCCGCGAATTCGTGTACATCTGCCTGGGACAAGCCGCGCGCAGGGGGAGTTGTTCATCGCCGGCGACGCAGCGAATCATTTGACCCGCGTGCTTCGCGTGACGGTCCACGATCGACTTGTCGTCTTTGACGGCGAAGGGTATGAGTGTGATGTTACTGTGGGTGAAGCTATCCGCGGCAAAACGCCCAACGTTCGCGTCGTGACCACAAGCGGCTGGAGAGACGGCGTCACCGCGCATCCCCTTGGGATTCACCTGGTGCAATCGATGACTAAACCAGAGAAGATCGAGCAGGTCCTGCGTGCCGCCACCGAGCTGGGTATCCGTGAGTTTTCGCTCGTCCATGCAGAGCGCTCGCAGCGACGAAAGTCTGGAGAAAAAAATGAAGCAAGCTCTGACCGGTGGCTTCATCGGCTCGAGAGCATCGCGATCAGCGCCGCCGAGCAGTGTGGGCGCGCAGACGTTGTTCAGATTCACGCTTCCGCAGAACTTCAAGTGTGGCTCAATGCCGTCGCCACCTCCGGTTCGCTGAAGCTCGTCGCGTCGGAGAAAGTCTCGACTTCCCGGTCGCTCAGTTCGGTCCTTAGCCCGGACGCGCAAGGGTGCACGGTGCTGGTGGGGCCGGAGGGCGGCTTGACGGACAGCGAAGAAAAGAGCGCAGAAATTGCAGGATTTTTGCGTTTTTCGCTCGGACCGAGGATACTGCGCACCGAGACGGCAGGGCCCGCCGTAGTCGCCCAACTCGCCGCACTTTCTGAGACGAGCACGGGACAGACACGCAAATAACGGCTATAAATAGGCACCCGAAACTGTCATGAGCAACCTGTCTGCCTTGCTTGCAAGAGAGCACGCAGTCCCACCAAACAAATTGGACGAGGCGATTCAACGCCAAGTTCTCAATGGCGGTGACTTCGAGACCAATCTACTGGAAGTGCAGGCACTTTCTGAAGATCAGCTTACCCGCTATCGCGCAGAGGCGATGGCGATGCTCGCGGCGGATCGAGAGCAGCTCGCAGTCGTTTCCTCAAGCATCTTGGCTAAATTGGGCCGCATGCTGTGCGAGGCCCACAAAATACTGCCGCTTCAAATCCAAGGCGAAACCCTGCTGATCGCGGTGGTCGATCCCTTGAGCCCCGAGGTCCTCGCGACGCTCGAAAAATCCGTGGGATCCAAAATCGAGCAGCGCGTGAGCACAAGCTTTCGGCTTTCTTGGGCGCTGGCAAAACACTACGGGACCGAGCTAACCCCTCGTTTTCGTCGGCTTGCCATGCGACTCGCGGCGACGCCCTCTGGCGCGATGCTCGCCGTTGAGCCCCCCCGAAGCGTAGCGCCGACTTCGACTCCGCTGCCGATGGGTCGCCCGGTCGCGGACGTAAAAGTGAAGAGCGCAGTGTTGAGCGCGCTGTCAGCGCTGACTCACGCGCTTGAGGACAATGACGACGAGGACGAAGACGAG
>JANNCG010000419.1:0-2825 GCA_031386385.1 Myxococcales bacterium | reverse complement strand
CGTGCACGACCACATAGAGGTACTCGACCCAGTCCTCAACCTTGGGGTTGTTGCTGTCGGCAAAGAGATCTTCCAAGACCAAGGGGTGAAGCTTTAAGACCTCAAGCAAAACTTTGCACAGCTCATCGGTGCGCTCGTCGGTGTCTAACCAGACGGTCACGTTGGGCAAGGCCAAAAGGGCCGGAAGCTCGCTGAGCTCGACCACTTCGCGATATCCACTGCCGTCCAAGATGTGAGCGACTGTCGTCATTTTGTACCTCCGCGGGTTATAGCCTTAGGCCCCCATTGGGGTATAGCTTTGCGCCGTGAATATTGTCGTTCTGTTTGGTGGTCAGTCCGGTGAACGCCGGGTCTCTGTCGCTTCCGCGCAAAACACCGTCTCGGTCCTGCGCGAGGCCAAGTGTGCGTTTTGGGCGCTCGATGAGCGAGTTTTAGAGGTCAGCGGTCAAACCCTGGCGGCGCACGAGCAAGCGTTTGAGCGGGATTTTTTACCCGTTGATGTGCTCGCAACACACACAAACCTACCAGCGTACCTGGACGCGCTGAAGCAAACCTCGCCAGACGTTGTGGTCTTTTTAGCTCTTCACGGTGGGGCGGGAGAAGACGGTCGAGTCCAGCGCCTTCTCGAAGCGCGGGGGCTCGCTTTCACTGGTTCGGACAGCAGCGCGAGCGCGAATGCGTTTGATAAAACCCTCGCCAAAGCGCTTGTTCGCGCAGCGGGCGGCGCCACGGCTGAGAGCATGGTGTTGCCACCCGATGACTCAATCGCGATCCGTGCAGCGCTCGAAGAGCTGGTCCACAAGCACCAACGGGTCGTGGTCAAGCCCGTCGCTGATGGCTCGAGCGTAGGGCTGTACCATGTACGCAGCCTTGAAGATGTGCAGGGCGTTGTCACTGCGATCAACACGCAGGCAGTCGCTTACTTGGCCGAGGCATTTGTATCCGGTCCTGAGCTCACGATTGGAGTTGCGCAAAACGCTGCGGGTGAGGCGGGCGTGTTGTGCGCAAGCGAGGTGCGGTTAGCACCAGGACGTGTATTCGATTTTGCTGGAAAATACCTCGGCAAAGGCACCATTGAGCTCACCCCCGCAGAGCAGCCCGAGTCCGTGTGTCGCGCCGCTGAAGCCCTGGCACTGTTGGCTCACAACGCGCTGGGCTGTGAAGGCTACACGCGCACGGACGTGATTGTGTCTGAGGCGGGTCCGGTGTTTTTAGAGACCAACACCCTCCCGGGCTTGACTCGAGCCAGCTTTATCCCGCAACAAGTGGCAGCGATCAAACAAGATTTTGCTGAGTTTTTGCACACTCAAATCACACTTGCAATCAAGCGCCGAGACCAGTGGCGACGAGACATCAAGGCGACGGTGCGATGAGCACGACCCAAACAGAGACCAACGCGCTTGCGGTTCGAGTGGTGGGCGTTGGCGATGCGTTTACGACTCAGTATCACCACGCGTGTTTGCTGGTTGAGAGTCACTCTGAGCGGCTGCTCATTGACGCGCCTCCAGTGCTGGCACGCGCGCTAAAAGACCTCGGCGATCGTGGCGGCGAAGTGGTGTCGCTTGACGATATCGATCGGGTTCTGATCACGCATTTGCACGGAGACCACTGCGGGGGGCTAGAGCAGTTGCTCTTTTGGCGCCGGTTTGTGACGCAAAAAAAGTGTGCAGTTTATGCGATCCCTGAGGTGCTGAAAGATCTCTGGGAGCAGCGGCTTCGCGGAGGGATGGAGTGGCTGATGTCCGGCGATCGGTCGATGCATAAGTTGACCCTAGAAGACTACGCCGACATCCATCCGTTAGAGCACAATGAGAGCACGATTGGGCCCTTTAAAGTGCAGTGGCGACCCACGATTCACCATGTACCCACGAGCGCCATTACAGTCACAGTGGGAGACAAGCGATTTGCCTACAGTGCAGACACGGCGTTTGACCCCGAGCTGATCGACTGGTTGTCCGCAAGCGAGCTGTTTTTTCACGAGACAAATCTGGGGATTCACACCCCCCTCGAGAGCTTACTCACCGTGAGCCCTCCCAAACAAGACCGCATGCGGCTGATTCACTACCCCGACTATCACCCCGTAGAGCAAAGCCCCATTCAGTGCGCCCGCGAGGGTGACCGGTTCAATCTTTAACAGCGAGCGACTCGCGACACAGGGCTGTTTCTTAGAATTTGCAGTGGGTAGATGCTCTTGTGTTGTTGTGTGAGGGCGTTTTCGCGTAGCGTCCCGTCGGTGAAATCCCCGTCGGAGACCCCTTCGCTTTGACCCGTCGAAAAAGCTTATCGATGCTCACTCGCTCGCTCTCACGCTCGCTGACAACCATGGCTGCGACCGCAGCAGCGCTGCTGGCTACCGCGGGGACAGTCAGTGGGTGCGCATCTCCAGGCGAAGTTATTCCGGTGCACGGGCACGACGTGCGGTTGACGTTGTTGCACACGGCGGACTGGCATTCGCGGTTGTTTCCCTATCAATTTCGTGTTCCGGCGACGGACGTGGGGTTGGGACTAGAGCAAGAAAAAGGCCCCTTCGGCGGTGCTGCTCGCATGAACTGGCTGATCCAGCGCGAGCGCGCACATGCAGATCGCGTGTTGCACTTGGACACTGGTGATTGCTTTCAGGGCGCACCCATTTTTAACTTCTTTGGCGGCGAGGCCGAGCTTCGCGCGTTGGCGCACACCGGCGTTGACGCCGTGGTGATCGGAAACCACGAGTTCGATCGCGGCGCCCAGAACGTGGCGAACCAGTTCCAGCGCTGGTCGAACTTCGCGCTGCTCGCCGCCAACTACAAGTTCGAGCAGACCACGCAGGACATCCCGAACTTCGG
>JANNCG010001011.1:0-3840 GCA_031386385.1 Myxococcales bacterium | reverse complement strand
TGCATCAGCATCTCGTCTTGCTTTTGAACTTGAAGAAGCCTGAGCGCCTCATCAATCACTTCAATCGGAGCGCCGTCGTGTAGTTGCGGGTACAACCAGTTGATTACACTACCATGTGAGGTGAATTTCGGTTCAGTCATTCTTTGCTGCCTCCTTCTTCTTCTCCAGTAGTTCGAGTCGGATCGCTCGCAGTATACGATCGAGTCGCTGCGGAGACAAGTCCGGCGCGTGTTGATCCATGAACAGATCACCTTGTTCCACTGCAGCGACGTGAGCCAGTCGTACAATCGTATCGAGATCTTCGAAAGTAACGCCGTTGCCGTCCCCGTAGCGTTTGATGTCCCTGAGCAAGGACTAAAGGCGCACATGCCCATCAGCGTTATTGTCAGGGCGTTGCAACGAAGTGGCCACATCGTGAGATTACGTGCAAAAAAGCTAGGATTGATCGAATAGTCGGAGGAGAACACGAGACGCAAACAACGACGTGCCTCAACAGCTCTTCGTCAGAAAGATGCGTGTGTCCGCCACACGCAAGTGCACGGTACTCCCGTAGGCGTGCAGCGTCGTACGACGGGTGCGTCGCAGTGAGTTGTGCGTAGGTTGGCATGGAAAATTCAGTGACTAGCGTGCATCATTCGCACGTATTGCCTCAGCGACCACTTCTGGGCGTGCTTCGCGCCACCGCTTGCCAGCGTTAATGGCCGGGAGTCCACAACAGTAGACCATGTATCCAGGTGGTTGGACCTCTGTCTCCATGTACGTCAGATCCGAAAGGCAACAGTCTCGGAGATCGCCGGTCGTCATCGATAAGAACGCGTCGATCTCTTCAACGCTCGCATTCGTCTCAAGAAGACGAAAGAGTGTGGACGACCCTTCCATGGGCGTATCGATTCCATCCTCAACCAACTGGTTGGCTGTGCGTCCGAGCGCGTGCGCAGCGGCCACTTTTGATTCGTGCGAAAGTTCTTCGGGGGACTTTGCTTTCATCGGTGGCCAGTCTAACACATGTTCTAGCATCGTAAAGAAGTTGTAGTCTCTTTGGCTGATCTGTTCTCTGTTTGTTCGCCAAATTACTTGCCGCGAGCTGGCGCTGACCAACGCCGACACGTTTTGCGAGCTCGGACTGCGTGAGCTTTGCAGCGAGTCGAGCCGTTCGGATCTCGACGGCAACCGCGAGGGCGACAGGAACAACGACGCGGATTTACAGGCCACCGCGAGGCGCACGTAATGGCGCTTTTTTGTCGTTGCGCTCTGGCAATCCGCCGTCCTCCAAAGACCCTATAAACGTGGCTTCTACGGCTTCGAGGGCGTTGGCAATCGCTTCTTCTTTGGTATCCGCCTGCGAGATCGCTGCAGGAAGACCAGGGACCGTAATAACAAGCACTCCGTCCTCATCGGGACGGGCAACTGCGATAAATTCCATCATACCCGTTCTCTAACAATTCTTTGATTGCGTATATCCAATGGTAAAACCAACAACCCACGAACTCGAACGTCTCGCATTGTTGTATGTGCGAGCTGTTTGCGCCCATCACGGTGACGTCAGCCACGAGACCATCGTTGCTACGTCGAAGAGCATCCTCGTTGCGGCGCTCGAGAAAGAACTCACCCATCCTCGCGGACTTCGTACAGATACCTTTTGGACTGCGGAGGACGTTGCTATCCTTGAGCAAGGACTGAAGTCGCACATGCCCATCAGCGTTATTGCCAGGGCGTTGCAACGAAGTGGCCGCATCGTGAGATTACGTGCAAAAAAGCTCGGATTGATCGAATAACGACGGGAGCGCTGCACGGATCAGCGCAGCGCCTTCGGCGTCGAGCAAGAACTTACCCTTGGTGGTGTCGTTCCAGCCGTCTTTGAACAAGCGGATCTCTGTGGGTGGCTCTGGGGGCAGAGCGACCGCATCAAGCAATGTGGGTTGCATGGGGTTTTGTTTGGGGTTCAGAGCGCTCGCATCACGGAGTGTGATTGCGGGAAGCGCTGTGATTTAGGTGGCGGAGCGAAGAACTTAACGATCCTGCTCGTTAGCGGCGCGGTGTTTGACTGTCTTGGTTGTCTCGTCCCAGAAAGACAGAGTTCCGTGAGGTGATCGTGGAACATTTGAAGGAGGCATTGTCACGCCAAGTCGGCGTGCTGATATCTCGAACTGTTGATAAAATTGAGCACCAAAAGGCACGTACTTCACCATGAGCGCATCGAATGTCTCTTGACTCATTGGTCCGATGAGAATCCTGGCCAATTCGTCAGAAAGTTTACGCGTCGCCGGGTCAGGTTTTTTAAAATCAGATTGAAGGATTCGCATCAATTCCAAGATTGTGCACTATCTCGTCGATGAGTGCAAATGCCGCTGGGGCAACACGCTTCAGTGTCGTGCGTTCATAAAAATAGGCGCTCCAGCATTCGGCCCAATACTCACCTTCTGTTTCTCTCGCGTAGGTCGAAGTCGCAAAGCTCGGATCACGCGATCCTCCACGCAGACCGCGGCGCTATGCAAACAAACCCTCGACGAGCCTCCACAGAATTGCGCTTGAGCGCTCTCAGTGCTCTGCGCTCAGCACCGCAGTGCACTTTTGGTACGCCCCCAACATCTCCAGACACACGTACGTCGAAAAGGTCGTGTTGTAGTAGTAAGCAATGTTGGGCATCATGACTCCTTGGTTGTTCTCATCCGCCCACAACCCCGTCGGGAGCTGATGGTCCAACACATAGCTGAGCCCTGCCTCAACCGCGCGACGAACGGCGCGATCCCGTAGATCCGCAGTCATACACAAACCCCACACACAGTACGAAGTGATCGATCGCATGCTTGGCCCTCGCCCAGCGGTGCTCGGATCCGAATAGCTGCTCGGCTGCTCACCCCAGCCTCCGTCGCTGTTTTGATGCTCTAAAATAAACCGGATCGCGTCCTTCACCGCTTGGCTCTTCAGATCCGCTTTCACGCTCGCGAGGCCCGTTAAAATGTACCCCGTGGCGGGCAAAAAGTTAATCGCCCACATGCCCCACCAAGCGCCGGTGACAGGCTCGCGAAGATACTCTACGAGCGATACCGCCTTGGCCACCCGCGCGTCATCCACGGTCATCCCGAGCAGACCCAGTGTGTACAACGTGCGTCCCGCGACGTCGGCCACCGACGGGTCACCCACCTGCGAGAGCGTCTGGTAGGTGTCCGAGCCAAAGCGAACCCAGCGCTGCTTCCACCCCACGTCGGTCTTTGGCGCAGGGTTGGTGTAGTAGAACAGTCCCGGGAGGGGTGTCGGTTTGCCGTATGAAAACGCTGCCCATCCGCCGTCCGGATTTTGCATCGCCATCAACCAACTGACGCCTTTATCAATGGATTTTTGCAGCGCTTCATTGGGTGTAGCCAGCCCGTTGCGGACCGTCACCAACGCGCTCAACACCTCTTGCGTGCTGTCCAAATCTGGGTTGAGCTCATTGCCGATCTCAAACGGCCAACCGCCGTCTTTGGGTGCCCACGGAGGCGGTGTCTGCCAGTCCCACGGTGACGGCTGAGTGGTCTGGTAGTCCATCAACAGCTGCACAGCTTTGCTGATCGCAGGATCGTTGGCGGGCATCCCAGTGTTGACCAGCGCACGGACCATTTGGGCGGTGTCCCAAAGGGCGCTCTCAAAGGGCGCGACGTAGAGCCCTGTCTGCCCGTCGCGGTTATAACTCTTAACAGATGCCAGCATTTGAAGCGCTCTTTTCACCCGCGGATCGCTTGTCGGCACACCCAAGCCAACCAGTACGCAGGCAGCGAGTTGAGTGATAAATGTCACTCCCATCCATCCGCCAGAGCTGGGATCTTGCCGATCAGAGAGGTAGCTAATCGCCGAGCGTGC
>JANNCG010000376.1:0-4206 GCA_031386385.1 Myxococcales bacterium | reverse complement strand
CCGCGACCGCAGCGTCAGCGCAGCCAAGCACGGGCTTGAGCACAAACTCAAAAATCTTCATGGATTTGTCGCTCTCGGGTCTTCCGCTTGCGGGCACCTCAACCGTCCCGCCACAGCAACCGCAGACCGTTGCCCCAGCTGACCACGCGGCACTTGAGTTCTCCGCGTCGTCGATTGAGATAGATGGCGAGATGGCCATTCCGCTGATCGAGACAATCCCGATGCTAGAGCCAGATGGCAGCTCAGCGTTCGCGATCCCTTTTGACATCAGCGATCCATCCGTCGCCATCGACCTGTCATCGCTGAAGAAAAAGTAGCTACGCCCAGCCAGTTTTGCCTGTAAAAATACAGACAATCCTAGCGCGTAGTCTCTGGAGCTTGCGGGTTGTTCTCGTCCATCAATCCACGAAGCTGCTCTCGCGCATTGTCTCGCCCACTGGTCGTGGTCCCATCGAGTGAGCGCAGATCAACGGTCGCAAATCCCGACCGGGACGCAAACACTTCACGGTGAAACGCCGTCCCAATCCGACGTGCGCTTTCATCGACGCTCTCGTTGGGTGCGGGAGCGGCCACAGCAACGCAGCTCACGGTGTTGTTCTGGGGCGTCCGGAGGCACACGTTCCACCCGCGTCCTGCTGCGGCAATCGAGACGACAAATCCTCCGGACTCTTGGCGCAATCGCGGCGAGCCCGCAAGCAACGCAACCGCGCGGGCGCTCACGGCGTCGTTGCCCTCGGCTCGAATGGTCGCAGGGATCGCAAAGCCCATCCGCCGCAACACGCCAGGGTCCTTCGTGATCGCCTGCTCGAACAACGCGCGGGACGACGCAAGGTCTCCATCGAGCCTTGCCGCCTCCGCACCCACGGCGAGCACACGAGCCGTCAGCAGCTGCTCCCAGCGTGGCAGCGACGCCACCGACAAGCGGGCAAGACGAACGGCTTCGCTGTAGTTTCCGCGGTGAAACTCAAGCTCAGCCGATAGCCCATTGTGATACGGCAGCGAGAGCGCAAACCCGTGCTCTTTCTCGCGCGCCTCACTCAGCGCAACGGCGAATACTCCCGTCCCAAGGACGCTGATCAAATCGCCCACCATCCAAGACGGCAGCGGCTCAATCCCACCGCCAACATAGCCGCGCAACGTGGCCACCAAGCGATCGTCATCGGCACAGACACTCACGACCCGCTCATCGTCGGGCCAAGCGCGAAGACGATCTCGCCAGCCCACCGAGCGTTGTGCGAGCGCTAATCCGGGCGTCACGCTCGCTGTTTCATCTGCAATTTCAGCAGCCGATCGCAAAAGTGCCTGTCGCAAAAGTGCGTGCGCGCCCAGCGCTTGCTCGGGCTTTGACGACACTAACCCGCGACGATCAGGCCGATCCATCGCGCGGTCCGCGAAGCGCGAGCCAATCTCGGGCTCGCCACCGATCAACAACAGGGTCGCCAGAGCCGCGTCGCTCTCAGCGCGATCTTGATCTCGAAGATAAGCTGGCTGCGCGGCGCGCCATCGCTGCATCTCGCGAATCGCGTTGACCGCATCCCCGATTCGCCCTGCGTCGGTGTACATCCGAGCGAGCATTCGCCAGGGATTTGCCGGGGTAAACTCGATTCGCCTTGTTGCCTCTTGCAGATACCGCTCCGCATCTTCAAATCGATAGACGCTCAGGGCAGCCTCGGCCGAGTTGTACGCGTACACCGCAATGCGTGGGGTGGTTTCGCCCTGTGCCAACGGGCGGGCGCGCGCTGCGTTCAGCGCCGTGGAGCACGCGTCAAACGAGGGCTGCCGGGCTCCCGCTTCGGTCTCGATTGCACAGAGGGCATTCTGCCCCATCACGCGCTGCTCGGGATCGGTCCCTGCCATGGCCTCTCGAGCCTTCGCTCGTGCGAGGTCATACCGCTGCAGGTGCATCAAAGTGATGGCCCGCTGCGAGAGCAATTGGGGGTCATACAACGCGTCATGGTACTCGAGAATTTGCAGGCGAAACTCATGCTCTTCGAGCTCACCTGCCAACCGTTGTGTCGCGTATAAGATCTCTTCATGCAGCCGCCACGGAGCCCCCGCAGCACGGCTCGCCCCATAGCGACGCTCGTACACCGCGCGTGCGTGCGCCAGATAGTGCATGGCCCGAGCAGGGAGGCCCTCAGCTTCGTGCAGCACAACGCCCATCACGTAGTTAGCGACGATGGAGTCTTCGTTGGCTGCAAGAGCGCGCTCGGCTTTGGTTCGAGCCGTGAGCAGCTTGTTTGCGCGATAGTCTTCGTACGCCCCCCGCTCGTCAGCGTTGTCACCAAACACGGGCGCTTGCTGCGCGCTTGAGGGTGATCCCGATAGTGAAAATGCTGCGCAAAGCACAGCACCGATGGCCACTTTGCGCGCGTACTTCACCGCTGCAGCACCGCGCGCGACAGGCGCTCCATGGGCTCGCGAAGACAGTCACGGATAACATTCTCAATGCTGTCAACGCCAGGCGCGACCTCTAGACGGTGTCCAAAAATAAGCTGCGCGAGACCTGAGATATCTTCGCCCGAGACATAGTTGCGTTTGCACATCAACGCGCGTGCTTGCAACGCTGGCATCGCGAGGACGAGCGAGCGAGTCGACGCTCCCTGCAATACGCGCGGATCTTTGCGGGTGTTTTGTGCGACATCGACCAGGCACTCACGGATCTGCGGCGCCACATGAACCTGGGACTCAATCACGCGGCGTGCGTCACAGACCTCTGTGCGCGTGCAGCGAGGGAGGTCCGATTCGGTGTTGCGGCGGGCCTGGGCGCTCGCCAAAATCTCTAATTCGGCGTCCCGCGCGACGTGGGTCATCTTGACTTTGAACAGAAAGCGATCCAACTGTGCACTCGGCAGAGGAAAAGTCCCTGCTAGATCGAGTGGGTTTTGCGTCGCGATGACGAAGAACAGTTCATCGAGCTTTCGCGTGCGATTGTCCACGGTAACTTGTTTTTCAGCCATCGCTTCGAGCATCGCGCTCTGCACCTTGGGTGACGTACGATTGATCTCGTCCGCCAGCACAATGTGAGCAAAGACCGGCCCCGATCGAAAGAAAAACTTGTGTGTGTTTGGATCAAAGATCGTCGTACCGGTCACATCGGACGGCAAAAGATCCGGCGTAAATTGAATACGCCGAAAGGTCACGATGATGTCATCGGGCTTGTCGTCTATCAGGCAGTCACCAATCGCCTTGGCGAGGGTGGTCTTACCCGATCCCGGATAGTCCTCAAGCAACACGTGGCCGTCCGCGAGCAACGCACAAATCACAATTTCAATCACTTCGTCGCGACCGCGAACCGCCAATCGAATACGATTGCGAAAGCGTTCGACAACGCCCCACGCACCATTCAAGTCGGTAATCGGCGGAGCAGGTGTACGGGTGATGTGCGGACTGTTTTCAAAGTCCGCGCCCGGCGTATCCATAGTCATTTTGCACAGCTGTTATAGCATTAAAAAAGAAACTTTTACCCCCATGTCTGAGAACTCAGAACGAAACCCATTTGTCGGCGAGGTCGTCGGCCGCGTCATTGTAAATCCACGAGGATTCGGCTTTCTCGAGAGCGACTCGGACCCCTCTATCACGGCGTTTATTGCCCCCCCGGACCTGAACAGCCTCCTCGCCGACGACGTCGTCGCTGCGACGGTGGTCGCGACAGCGGACGGACGACTAAACGCCACAAGCATCACGCTCTTTGAGCGACCGAGAGAGTTTTTAGTCGGTGAGGTCCTGCTGTACAAAAAGCAGTACTCACTGCGCGTTGATCGTGCGCTCTCAAACACCGATTGGCCGCTCGAAACACAGAACAAAGAGCTGCTAGTCGGCCAGACCATCGTGGCAAAAATCAACGGACGGGTTGCGACCTTTGTCCGCGTGGTTGAGCCCGGCGACGATGCGGCGCTTGAGCGCGTGATCGCACGGCATCGCATTCAAACCGAGTGGAGCCCCGCAGCTCTCAAGCAAGCCCAGAAGCTCATTCAAATGCCGCACACCCTGGGATCGCGGCGTGATCTTCGCTCAATGCTCACGGTCACCGTGGATGCGCCCTCCACGCGCGACATCGACGATGCCATCGCTGTTCTGCCCGCGGACGACGACGGAGCGCTTCGGTTGTTTGTCTCAATCGCCGATCCGACGGACTGGATAGAGGCGGACTCGCCGCTTGATCGCGAGGCCCAATCGCGCGCAACAAGCACCTATTTGGCTGGC
>JANNCG010000330.1:0-2324 GCA_031386385.1 Myxococcales bacterium | reverse complement strand
ACGCGCCGTGGTCCGGTGGCGAGCCGCCCAAGCATTGGTTAAACGTGATGAGCCGGAGGTCGTTGAGGCGCTTGAGAAGGCGCTGATGAGCGACCGATTTTGGGGCGTTCGTGTTGAAGTCGCCAACGTCCTGGGCGAGATGAACTCACAACGCGCGTACAAAGCCCTGGTTGCTTGCAGCAACGTGGGGGACCACAAAGCACGGCGGGCGGTGATCGCGGCGATTGGCGGATTCAAGACAAAAGAAGCTGCGAATTTGCTGGCAGAACGACTGCATCTTGGAGACGAGAGTCTGATGGTTGAGGGCGAGCTCGCCCGAAGCGCGGGACGCACGAAGCAAAAAGATATCGTGTGGGATGCGCTCAAGACGGCGCTCACCCGCGACTCATGGCGTGACTACATTCGTGCGTGTGCGATCGATGGGATCTCGCGGCTGCGGTCCGAAGAGGGCATCGCGCTTGTTGAGCCATTCACCACCCCCGCCAACGCCCTCGGAACCCGCCGCATGGCCGTGATGGCCATGGCCGAGATGGGCTACAAAGACCGTGGCGTCCGTGAGCGGCTTGAGGCACTGATTGATCTGAACGAGCCGTACTTCACCCCTGAGCTGTTTCGCGCGCTGGTGAAGTTTGGCGACACAACGTCCGTGGGGGCGATTCAACACGCGATATCGCTCAGCACCGACGGTCGCGTGAAGCGTCACGGACGTGAGGCGACCAAGGCACTTCAATCCACACATGGCCCCCTTGATGAGCTGCGTAAGTTGCAAGACAGCGTTGAGCTTCTGCAAAACCGCGCCCGTGAGATGGAAGAGACGCTCAGCAAGCTCAAGGCGACGAGCGAGCAAAAGAGCAGCAAAAAGAGCGCCAAAAAGAGCAGCAAGCCAAACACCAAGGCGCGCAGCAAGACCACGGCAAAGCGCAAAGCCCGGCTGCGCTGAGGGCTAGCCTCCGCGCAGCCGCTCTTTGCGCGACGGCTCACTCAGCGCCAAAAAACTCAGCCGCCGATCCAGCGGCCGATCATCGCGCCAACGGGGATGGCGAAGATCGCTCCGCTCCACGCGGACAATGGCAGCGAGAACAACATCTCTGGCGTGGGAATCGTCCCTGCCCTGAGCTTTTTCAGCACATCCACCGAATCCCGAAGGTGCAAGAGCATCTCAGCAATCCACAGGACCATCCCGACGCGAACACCGGCGGAGAAGTTGGCGCCACGTGAGGCTGCGAGCATTGAGGTGATCGCGAGCAACAGCCAGCTCGTGCTCGCCACCAAGATCATAAACCGCATCCACTCGGCAGAGGTCCGCTCACCGGGCTGCTCGCGCATCTTGCGACGAAACAGCTCAACGCCCAGCGCGTAAAAGCGAATCAACACCAGGGACGCTACCAGGACACCTTCGGTCCAGCCCATACTCAACATGCGCGAGAGTATGCCATAGAATCCCGTGTGTTTCGCGTGGGGCACGTTAAAAAATGTCGACCTCTACCGCGCGGATAGCGGCGGCGAGACGCTCAGTCAGACGCCTCGACAGGTAGCCGTCCGATGGCCCAAGTGCTACCGTCTCACGTCGCCAATGGATCCACCCAACCACCATGGGCCCAAATCACTCGGCGCCATGAGCCGCTCGCCCCACGCGCTTCATGCTCCGGCGCAAACACCTTCGACGCCGTCCTCAATGTGGCCCGATCTCGATGATCGTCTTGCCACACCGAACACACGCGAAGAAGTACACGACGGGGTTGTCGTCTATGTCGCTCCCGTTGACCTGCCCCATGGCAAGGCGCGTGCGCATATCGCCTCGGTCGTCCGCGCCGTGGTGTACCGGAGTTTGACACCGCCATTGATCTGCTCACCCGCACCAGCAAGACTTCGGACTTTGCGCCAGATGTCTCTATTTTTCCTCGTCAAAGTGATCCGAGAGAAAAGCGAAAGATGACCGAAGTCGCCTTTGAAATCGCCGACTCCCAAACGCGCAACAACGCCCGATGGAAGGCAGAAAAGTTGACGCAACGGGGCTGTCGTCGAGTGTTTCTAATCGATGTCGCGCGCTCTGCTCTCTGCGAATTCGACACCGACACCAACGATTGGACCGAGCTCTCACCCGAGACAATCATTGATGACCCAAGCTTCGCCACGCCTGTTATCGCCAGTCAGCTCTTAGACGACATGATGAGTGATGCCATGTTGTTGACTGCACTTAGAGCCAAAAAGTCTCAACCGCTCCAACAACTCCTGACTGCAACGGCACAAGATGCGCTGGCACGTGGAGAAGCACGAGGAGAAGCACGAGGAGAGCTGGTCGGGCAAGTTCGTGCCGTTCGCGC
>JANNCG010000286.1:0-2656 GCA_031386385.1 Myxococcales bacterium | reverse complement strand
CGAGGCTGCGTGCTTTTGCGTCCACTGAGGACATGGCAGCGAGCGCGTCTGAGCGCTTGGCGCATGGGGCGTGGCTGGGTGTGATTGGGCCGCTTGTGGCGCGGGCGATTGAGACGTGGGTGCCTGCGAGATACCCCATGTCACAGGCCGATGTGCGGATGCGTGCGGTGACAGCGTTGCGGTTGGGCGCGAGCATCACGAGCGCAGATGCGGGGCGCGCGGCGTCGGATTTGGAAGCGATCTTTTCGTGTCCGTAGCTATCGGTCATTTCTGAATTTTTTCGCGAAGTCGCCCCGTGGCGCGCGAGTCAATCCGCGAGCTCGCCACGAAATTGAATCGGAACGCGCCAGTACGTAGTGTGCGCGCTGATCTCGACCCGAAGGTGCGCCCGCATCGCCGCCGGGAGTGACGTGCGATCACGCCACAATGCGCGTAGATTCTCGATCGCTTCGCGATGCAACTCGCGATCCGAGTGGCGTCGTAGCAGCCGCTCAAGGGCGCGCCACCGCAGCACGTAGTCTGCGCTGGCCAAGTCACGACGGCTCTGCGCAACACCCCATCGTGTGCGCTGTGCAGAGCTGTCTGTTCGGTGCGCAAGCAGCCACTGCGACCACGCGTCCACCCTCGCTTGACGGGCGGCGCGATCACCGAGTGCGCTCGTCGCTGTGCCCCACGGCGCGCTCGGTGACGGGTCGTAGCCCCATCGTCGCCCGAGCAAATGTTGGATTGATCGCCCCATTGCGTCGCCGCCCGGCGTTGAATTTGTGGCCATCATTCGCACGGCGAACGCCGCAAAATCTGGGACGTTTTCTTCGAACTGGTCAGAAAGTACCATGTCGGTCAGCCGCCAGTTGTCCGCGATAAAAACAGGCGCGTTTAAAGCGGTCTGCTCTGCCGCAGTCGGCGCTTCGCACAACGCGAGCGTCGCAGACCAGAAGGGATTCTGCCGAAGGATCGATTCAACAGCCTCCCACGCATCGTGGCACGGCCCGCGGCTGAACCGGCCGATGCGCAGCCCGGTAAACTCGGTGTTGCAACGGTTCATCCGAATCGTCGCCACCCGCGCCGCGGCGGCCTGCCTGCGCTCACTTGCCGACAGCGTAGGCAACGGAAACGCTCTCGCGAACTCCGATGGCACTTGAATACTCGCAGCGGTTTCAACGGTGCTTGCGTCCGCGTGTCCGGCGTCCTGCGCGTGCGCTAAGCGTGCAGTCAGCATCGTACCGAGCGCGAGGGGCCATCGTAGTGTGCGCAAAAATCCCATATGTTGTGCTCGACGGTTGATGGCAACGAGTATCGGTGAGACCGATGTTAGATGCAATCGGCCCCGCGCTTGTCACGATCCGAAGTGCCGTCGCTGGCGGCGCGGAGTGATGGCCGCAGAGTTGATCACGGTCGGAGGCGCAGCCGAGCTTAGATGCGTGCGATCACCGCGTTGCGCGGGCGCGAGAATTTCTTCGGCGGAAGTGGCGCAAGCGAGAAACAATTTGGAGAAAACTTTCCCCTTCTTCTCGCCCTCCGATCCTTAATCAATGCCTGAAAATTGTTGTGGAATTGTATGCGAGTGCGGATTTTTCGCATTTGGTCGGATCGTGCTTGACTCGAAGGCCCACTTCCTTGAGTTGTGTGGCTTCATTCTAGCAACCATCGTGGTTCAACTCGTACCCCGTTGGGTGGAGTCTCACACGATGGGATTGCGCTCACTCGAAGGATCGTCTGGATGCTAATCAAATCTATTTGCTCACTCAAAACGGGTGTGGCCGCGCTTCTTGCGCTCGCTGCAACCATGACAGGCTGTGGTGGGGGTAATACCTGCGGCGCAGGCACCACGATGATGAACGGGATGTGCGTCGGACTTACGTCTGATGGCGGCTCGACGGTCACCTGCGGTGCAGGGACTGTCTTGATGAACGGGATGTGCGTCGCGAGCACGACCGACGGTGGTCCCGTGGTGATCCCCGATGCAGGGCCCGGCGTGATGTGTGGACCGGGAACAACCTCGGATGGCGGGCTGTGTGTTCCCGCTCCGGCTGGCCCTCTGTTGGATCGAGTGGCCATCACCCACGTACATGTGGCGTACGACGAGACCCAGCCGCTGTTTGTCGGTCACCGCCTGCCTCTTCGGCTTGGGCTCACGAGCCATGCTATCGCGCCCCTTGCGCAACCGGTGGCCACGCAGGTCGCGGTCTCGCTGATTGAGCACTTTGAGGGAATGCCAACGCCTGCTCAGGCGATGGCGCTTCGGCAATGTGTTGTGGGCGCGTTTTATGTGGCGCTCGACGGTTCTGCTGACGAGACCAACGTCGAGAGCAATTTGATCATTCCTCCAGAATGTTTGCCGATGGGCGTGATGGGCGTGACGTACAACGTGGTGGTCCAAGTGGACAACGACGATTTGGTCGTTTCCCCAGAAGCGGAGCACTCGTTTCAGTTCACTGGCGCAAATCGCATGAATCCTGTCACGGCTTCGTGCAAATCGAGCTTCGCAAACATGGCTGTGGCCGATGGCTGCGTGCACCAACTTCGCGTGCAAGCATCTCCCGGAATCGACATTCGTCCAAAGGTTGAACCGGAAGGTCACCTTGGGATATTTTGGCTCGAAGAGCTCAACGGAGGGATGCCTCTCCCGGGTGCACGACGCCACGAGTTAAGCTCG
>JANNCG010000258.1:0-3687 GCA_031386385.1 Myxococcales bacterium | reverse complement strand
GCTGAGTTCTTCGGCAACGAACTGTACATTTCGCAAGTGCTCAACGCACAGACTATCTCGCGAATCCGAGTCTCAAACAACATCGTGACAAACGTCGGCGCGTTCATGAACCTCAGCGACATGGCGAGCTTTACGTTCTCGCCGCAATACAACCGCTGGTACTGGCACCACGAAAGTCCCTCACAGTTCGGCGGCATGGACGAGTCGCTAGGATTCTGCGACGGCGCGTTCTCGGCGGCACCGTAGTCCTCTAGGCACCGCGCCCGCGACGGCCCTCCGAAGTTCGGAGATTCGTCTCTAGAATTACGGGGATTGTCGCTACAGACTGGGGGTTCATCTCTACCGTGTTCGAGCGGGGAGTTTCGCGTTAGCATCGCGGCTAACAACGCCAATGCCAGCCGAACCCGAAATCTCTTCGCGCGATCCCCATTCACCCTCAACCTCCGCTACCGTGGCCGAAAAGCTCGCTCCGGACCCAGAGCGCGAGTGGCTAAAAAATGTCTACCGAGGAGACGCAGAACCACAGTTCACGCTGAGATCCTTTGTGATGGGCTCCTTTCTCGGAGCCTTCATGGCGATGTCCAACTTGTACGTGGGACTGAAGACCGGCTGGGGCCTCGGCGTGGCGATCACAGCGTGTATTCTCTCCTTCGTTGTTGGTCGCGGGCTGCAGGCGACGGGGGTCTTTAAGACCAACCTGTCGCTGTTAGAAAACAACGCCATGGCCTCCACGGCTTCGTCCGCGGGGTACTCAACGGGCGGCACGATGGTGTCCGCGATGTGTGCTTATTTGCTCGTCAAACAAGAACATATGGCCTGGCCTATACTCATGGCGTGGACCTTTTTTCTCGCAGTGCTCGGCACGGTGATGGCCATCCCGATGAAGCGCCAGATGATCAATATCGAGCAACTGAAGTTTCCGTCGGGGACTGCTGCAGCCGAGACGCTTCGATCGCTCTACTCTGCCGGCGAAGAGGCTATGCTCAAGGGCCGTGCGCTCTTTATCTCTATGGGCATTGGCGCTGTGATCGCATGGTTTCGTGACGCTCACGCCGCTGCTACCACCGGGGTGCTCGCGATCTTGACGAAGTTTTCAGTGATCCCTGGGACGTTTAAGGTACCGGGCTTGACCATCGCGGGGCTGCCCGGTTTGAAGTGGACCATTGGCTTTGAAGGCTCGCTCATTATGGTCGCGGCCGGAGCCATGATGGGCCTGCGCACCACCATCTCCATGCTTGGCGCGGCGCTGCTCAACTACGGATTTATCGCCCCGTGGATCAAGTCCTTGGGCGGGATCACCACGGTCTCGTACCGCGGGATCGTTTCATGGAGCCTGTGGCCTGGGGCAGCAATTATGGTGACGTCGGGGCTGCTCACATTCGGGCTGCAATGGCGCACGGTGCTTCGAGCATTTAAGGGATTTGGGACGATGTTTAGCCCAAAGCAAAAATCGAACGAGGGTGCGGTCTACCGCGAGGGCGAGGTCCCACCGTCTGCGGATCCGATGGACGCACTCGAGTGCCCTCCCTCATGGTTTGCAGGCGGGATGCTGTTTGCCACAACAGGGATTGTGATCGTCGGGTACTTCGCGTTCGGAATTCGCCCGTGGATGAGCGTGATCGCCGTGTTCTTGTCGCTCATCCTTGCCATCGTCGCATGCCGTGCGACGGGAGAGACGGACACCACTCCTGTGGGCGCGATGGGAAAAATCACCCAACTTACCTACGGAATTCTCGCACCCGCGAGCGTCACCACCAACCTGCTCACGGCGAGCATCACCGCGGGAAGCGCTGGATCTGCCGCAGATTTGCTCACCGATTTGAAATCTGGCTATCTGCTCGGTGCCAACCCGCGAAAGCAATTTCTTGCGCAAATGTCTGGGACTTTTGTGGGGACACTTGTGGTGGTTCCTATGTTTTATGTGCTCGTTCCAAACGCCACGGCGTTAGGGGGAGATAAGTTTCCAGCACCCGCAGCGCAGGTGTGGAAGGGTGTCGCCGAGGCGCTCGCTCACGGGGTTCATTCACTTCACCCGACGGCACGCTGGGGAATGCTCGCCGGCGCGATCATTGGCCTCGCGTTGCCGCTCCTTGAGCTCGCTTTTCCAAAGCACAAAAAGTACGTCCCAAGCGCCATGGGTGTGGGCCTCGCCCTGGTGATCCCCGCGTGGAACTCCGTCTCCATGTTCATCGGCGCTCTCCTCGCTTTTGCGTACTCCAAGTACAGCGAAGAGAAGGCTGAGCGGTACGTGATTCCCGTTGCGAGCGGGATTATTGCTGGCGAATCACTGCTCGGCGTCGCGATCGCGCTCATGGGCATTCCCGGCTGGCTGCAGTGAGGTTCTTCGCCAGGCATCAGCGCCAACCCTACGTAAACCAGCCCCACTGACTCGCAAATCGCTCGACCAAATGCAGGCGCGCGAGTAGCTTGCGGGGACAATGGTCCGCTTTCGATTACTTTCTTTATCGCTCTTGGCAGCGTCCTCGCTTCTTGAGTGTGCGCAAAGACAACAGCCCGGTTGTCTCGCGAGTACCGAACCACGGTGCTTACCTCCGCCGCCCTGCAACGCCGTTCAGTTCACCTGCAATGGGCAGTCTGCAGCACGGGTGTTTCGCGTCTCAGAGCAGAGCGATCGGCCGGACGGACTTGACGCCCTCGCGGCCCGAGGCGACTACGTGTTGGATAACGGAGTGGTCCGTGCGGTCATCGACGACATCTCTCCTGCGCTGCCTCGCGGGGCAAGCTCCGCTGCGAGAATCGCACATAATCGAGACACCCACACCCATCACCTCGCGCCCTCGGGAGGGACTCTTATCGATCTGGCCCCTAGCGGCGGCGTTGATCACTTGAACCAAGTTTACCCCATCACGGGGATCGTCCCCCGAGATGCCTTTCACTACACCTCGCTTGAGGCGATTCAAGAAGGCCCAAACGCGGTGCTTATCGCTCGAGGATTTTTGGACGTCTCCACCGGCGGCGATGACCGAGTTCGTGTGGTCACTCGTTATGAGATGCGCCCCTGCGATCCGGGTGTTCGTATTCGTACCGAGTTATACAACGGCGGGCGCACCGCATGGTCGAGCTTGCTCGCTGACGCGTGGTTTTGGGGCGATCGATCACAGACCGTCTTTATCCAAGGTCGAGGCAACGGCTTCAATCATCCAGAGCTCAACCTCCTCGAAATCGACGCTTCACTCGCTTCGTTTGCGTATATGGCCGCAAGCTCGCACAGCGCTCCGGACACCTCGTACTCGATGGTCGCCTGCGACAGACCGCTGTTGATGGGCGTCAACAGCTCGACCATCTCCGCTGCGGGATTAGGTCCAAGTTATGTCGCTCCCGGCGATGGTTTAGTCTTTGAGCGCTTCATTGCCGCGTCAAAGGGAGCAGGAGTTTCCGGTGCGGTCGACCATGCGATGACCGTCCGAGCACAAATCTTTGGCGAGCGAAATGTCAGTGTGACAGGTCATATCACCGCGCCGGACATGGTGTTTGGAGACGAGCGACTTGGCTCTGTACTGCTCTATGAGCCGGGACCAAACGGAAGTGACGCCGCAAACGAAGTCACCGTATGGAACGAAGCGGTCCCTGATCAAACGGGAACATTTCACGCGACGCTCCCCGCGGGTCGCGATTTTCGTGCGAAGTGTTGGAGGTTGGGACGACGCTTAGGGACACCGGTGGCAT
>JANNCG010000246.1:0-5801 GCA_031386385.1 Myxococcales bacterium | reverse complement strand
GACTGTTCTGTGCCCAACCCAGCGATCAAGTATTCGCGCCTTGTGTACGGCAATCTCGCCGCGGTTCAAAACGGGTCAAACCCCGTGGTGCTTGTCAGCGGATCGGACGGCTCACTCACAGCCCTGAGTCGCGTCTGCGGGACCGCAGCCGATCCAAACGCGCCACCGATTGTTAGCTGGAAATTTGCTAATGGACGAGCTCTCGGCTCCCTTAGCGTCATCGACAGTGATGGCGACGGTGCCGCGGAGGTCGTCGGGCTCTCGTCGGATGGGACCTACAACGTCTTCACTGACGAAGAGTGCAACCGGGTGAACGATCCCCGCTGCCCGATTGGTCGACCCATCTGCGATGTTGCATCGCGCGCTTGTGTGCAATGTAGCACGGACCTCCATTGCCAACAGAGCGTTGGCGGAAGCTGCAACGTTGAGCGGCACATTTGTGATCCGTGCGTGGGCACAAACACCGCTTGCGCCACCACCGGCGGGCAATGTACACGGCGTCCGCGCGGCAACCTCTCGACGAACGCGTGCGAGTGTGACGTGGCCAACCCCTGTCGGCGCGGCTACTCCTGCGTCGGACTCGACGCCGCGCAACGCACAAGGGGGCAATGCACCGCGCTGTGCACTGCAACCAACGGTGTGTGTCCTCCTGGATTTTCTTGCGAAATTGCTGGCATGGAGGCTTACGGTCGCTGCGTTGCAAGCTGCGCAACGAACTCTGACTGTGCGCGCCAGAGTCCATCGCGCCCCATTTGTGCGGTTGCAGCCGTCCGGGGCGACCCCCGACAGTGTGTCCAGTGCGAAGAGTCAGCGCAGTGCGCAACCGCGACGCCAGAGACTCCGGTTTGCGACAGACAACGGTGTGTTCAGTGCACTCCGGCCAGCTCCGCCCTCTGCGCCTCGAGCCCAAACGGAAACGTCTGTTTGCCGACGGGAGCTTGTGGCTGCGCCCTTGACTCGGACTGCCCCATGGAGCGGCGCTGCGCGGCCAACACTGGGCGTTGCGTCGTTCTGCCGACCGCGATGCGATTTGTAGATCCGACCTGTGGCTGCGCGATCATCGGACGCCATCTCCCTTTGAATCGTGGGTTGCCGTGGATGGCGATTGCAGCGATTTGGGCCGCAAGACGATCACGTAGAGGCAGCAAACCGACACGTATTTGGGCAATTCGTCGTGTGCCCCGCGCTCAAACATCTGCGCTCTTGGCCGTCCTCGTGTTTGCTGGGCTCGCGACGCAGCCATTCGTGGCTGCGGCACAAACGGCCCGCGCGATCCGATGCGGCGAGGAGGCGAACCCTGATTTATTTAACGACGCTCGAGAGCGATTTGAGGCCGGGCAGACAGCACTCCTAGCTGGCGATGGGGTCAGCGCTGAGCGGGTGCTCAGTGAGGCCCTCGCCATATTTGAGAGTCCGAATACTGTGTTGCTTCTCGCACGGGCGTTGCGCGCACAAAACCGCATGGACGAGGCGTACGAAGCACTTGAAGAGACGATCGCGCTGGCGACACGATGCTCGATTCGAGACAACACTGAGCGAGGACGAGCCCGGTATGCTCGCTCGCTTGAAGCCGCGGCCGTCGAGCGCAGCCAAATCGCCAGCCAAGTAGCGCTCTTGAGCCTGCGATTTGCCGCAGGAATTCCAGCTGAAACCTTCATCACCATCGACAATCGCGCGCCCACGGCGGTCACTGCTGATCGTGTGTATCCCGCGTCGGCTCAAGGTGTGCGCCACATCCGACTCGTCGCGCCGAGGCACCGTGCTTGGGACGGAGACGTCCAGCTTGTGTTGGGACGTGTGATCAGCACCGAGGTGCACCTTGAGCCCATTGTCGAGGGTCCACGAATTGTCGAGCGCTTGGTGGGGACAAACCTGGTGCAAGTGCAGAGACGATCGGTGTTGTTTCCGGTTGGTCTCGGGATCTGGTCTGCGGGCGTCGTCGCGGGGGTCATCGGTGTGGGCTTGTTTGTTTCAGGGGTCAATCGATACGAGGCACTCAACGCCTCATGTACGCCAACGATGTGCCCCGCCGAGGGTTCGTTCTTGGCCGCAGTCGATCGCGCTGAGCGCGCAGAATCGGTGGGACGGATCTTGATGATCTCTGGGGGATCGGTGGGAGCCGTCGGCCTCACGTTGCTCCTCGTTGGACTGCCGCGAACCGAGTGGGTCGCTGCACCTCGACGCGCGATGATCGTGCTTCCGTCCATTGGTGGCGCTCAGATTGTGGGAGTATTTTAGGTGACACGCCAGGCTGTTGTTACAGGATTTTTAGCGGGATTCTTGCTCTCTTGTGGAGCACCGTGGACATCCCTTCGTGAGCGATCACAACAATGCACACCCGGCCGAGCAGACTGCGACGGCAATCCGCAGAATGGCTGTGAAACGGACCTGCAATCGAGCACTAGACACTGCGGTGCATGCGATCGTCCAGCAGGCACTCGATGCGTCAACGGTACCGGATCTGCAGTGCAGTTGATTGCGACCGGTGCCGGAACAGCGTGCGCGGCCATCGGAACAGACACCCGCTCGGTCATCAACTGTTGGGGTGCCAACGACCGCGGCCAAGCGACAGGCCGGGCCTCTCCTTGGTCGCTTCGACCGACGACGGTGGACACTGATCCCCTAGGTCGAGTCTCGCAGCTCGCTATCGGAGATGGGTTTGCCTGCACGATTACCGCGATCACCGGTCTGCTTCGTTGTTGGGGGGATGTTCCGACACTGTCTGACCCCGACGCAGGGTCATCGATCGCGGGGATTCGTGCGCTGGCGATCGGGGCGCGACACGCGTGCATTGCGGTAGGTCAGTCCGAAGGCGGTCTTGCGTTGCTTCAGTGTTTTGGCGAAAACGACCGCGGTCAGCTGGGTTTTGACAGCGATGGATCCAGGGTCGTCTCGGTCCATGCGGCGGACAATGAGGCTATCGCTATCCAAAATTTTCGTGGAATCTCTGCGGGCACCGCCCACACCTGTGCGTGGAATGCAGGTCAGCTTTGGTGCTGGGGCGCCAACGACGCCGGGCAGCTCGGCCGCGAGACACTTCCGGGGCTGCTTGAATCCGTCGCCGCCCCGGTGCAGTTTCGCCCCAACGTTGGCCGGATCGTGGACATGAGCGCAGGTGGCGAAAGCGGCTGCGCAGTCGTTGACGTTGCTTCATCCTTGGCCATTGATGGGGGTGTTGACGCAAGCCTGTCGGATTCGCCTTCGCCGGACGCGCAGGTAGACGCTGGTGATGGCGCTGTGCTCAGACAATGCAACGAGGCCGCACCAGGAAACGGGCTCGTCTTCTGTTGGGGCGCGCTCGCCGCCCCGCTGAGATCAGCGCAGTGCAATAGCGACCTGCCTGTGCTTGTGCGGCTCGCCAGTGGCCAGCGGCTCTCAGAGGCAACGCGTGTGTTTGTCGGTGCCCGTCATGCGTGCGCGATGGTCGGAGCCGATCGCGCAGTTTGGTGTTGGGGCGATTCGTCCGCCGCTCGGATGGTCGGAGTGATGAGCAGTGGTGCGCTCGTGGCCGTCCCCGTGCCTGCCCTCGACGGCGCGCTCGACCTCGCGATCACCGGGGCATCCAGCTCACTGCGAGCGGGGGCATACTTGCGCGAGCGCGAGGCCTTTTGCGCACGATTTGATCGAACACGAACCCCCGCCCAGATCCAGTGTTGGGGTCCCAACGACCTTGGCCAGCTCGGCGATCCGGACCGAGGTCGCAGCGTTCAAGACACGCTCGGTGACGTCCGCTGGTAGCAGCAAGTCGTCCGAGGTGTTGCATCTTTGCCAAACGCTAAAAGCGCGTGAATCAGCGGGGCTGGCGAACGCAGTTGCCGGCGTAGGTGAAGCGCGTTCCGCCGTCGACCATGGCGAAATCACGTGGTGTAAGCCCGATCAAATCGCGGGGGGCGAGCAGCCCATCCCATTTGCGCACAGTGCGCTGATCGCTGCGTCCGGTGAGCGTGAGATTGCCTCCGTCAGTCAAGATCATCCCGTACTGTTGCAGCGCGCGCGCAACCACGCGAGCGCCATTCGAAGGCAGTGAGTTAAGCGGGTAGTCCGCACGCAATCGAAACCGGGCACCGTAGGGAGGAGTGTTCATTCCGCCGGTTGCGGACCGCGTAGAATGCGTCGCGGGGTGCACGTACTGAAGTCTCCGAATGCTCGTGTTCGGGAGAATCATCCGGAGGGCGTGGGCGACAGTCCCGGCGGCAACTTCGTCTGCATCAAAGAGCAGCGGAGCGATGGGCAGACCGCCGGCGTCGGCGCTTGAGCAGTCTTGGCCGCGGCCCTCTGGCGGCGGGACGCGATCGGTCCGCCACACCGCGAGACACCCTCCACTGAGCGCGCGACCCATCGCATTCGCGCGCCACATTTCAAACAGTCTATTCGTGGATCGCTGCCACACAATCAGGTGGCAGTCGCCATCAGAGACGCACTGATACCCCATTTCACCCTCTAAGTTTCCGTTGGTGGGAAGCAACATAGGATCGCCATCGCAGTCGGGGTCGTACCAGTCACCCGTGCGGGTAAACACCACCGGTGGAGTATCATCTGCATCTAATACTTCGATTGAAAAATCAATCTGCATACGACCGCCACCAAAGCCGGGCAGCCCCGCGAGAAAATCGATGACCATGGGCGAGTCTCGATCCACCGCAGCCATCGCGATGTCTTGATAAGCCCAGTGGTCGCCCGCCCAATACCGTCGGCCGCCACCCGGAAGCGTTGGAACATCCGTTCCAGGAGAAACCATCACGTCAACCCCCGGAGGCACGACCCGATCCGCGCCAATGGAGGGAATGTCCGCGCCATTGGGGACATCCGCCGCGCTGCCATCAGCACCCATGTTCGAACCACCGCAATGCAACCCAAACAAACTAAGGCACACCGTCCAACTTCGGTTCATGCATCAATTGTATCTGAGATACGCCTTGATCGCCGATTTCTTCTCAGAGGCGCGGATGGGATTCGAACCCACGTATGGAGGTTTTGCAAACCTCTGCCTGACCGCTTGGCTACCGCGCCGCGAAGCGAGGGGCACTGTTAGCAACGACCGGGGCTGCGGTCAATACGAGATGCAACAATCAGCGTGATCTCTTGCCTCAGTCATCATGGATCAGCCGTTTAGAGCGTCGTCCGCTTGCTCGGATGGGCCTCGATGGAGCAAAAACCCATACGCAAGCATCGCCCCAAAAACCATCGAACCTATGCTCACGTGTGCAATCTGCAGCGTCGGTGGCAGCGAGAAGTACGCGAGTCCGAGCCCCACACACAGTTGCATCGTGCAGGCCACACCGATGAACACCCCTAGCGCTCGTATCCGAGAGTCCTTCTCGGTTTGCATAGTTTTCACTGCAAGCCCGATCGCCCCGAGGACGACAAACACCGCGAGTGTTCGATGCACTATGTCGGTCGATCCCGCTTGTGCGATCCACAGGTCCCGAGAAAACCGGGTCGCCGCGGGTCGCGCGTGACCGGTTGAGAGCGCGATCGCGGGTCCAAACACTGCGTGTTCAATGGTCGCTCGGACACGCGTCCCCAGAGCGATTTGGATCAGCGTCATGCCGGTGAGCGCCCCAATGTATCCACGCAAAACCAACCGCTCGTCGTTGAGGGGCCGCTCGACGGTGCTGCTCTGCACAAGGGCGTAGATCAGGCTCGCAACCACGGCGAGGGCAACAAACATGTGCACGGTGACAAACGCTGGATCAAGATTTTGCTCGACCACTCGTTTGCCTAGCCAACCTGCAAGTCCAACGAAAAAAAACGCAGAAAACGATCCCCACAAGACCGACTTGCGATCACGATGATCGCGC
>JANNCG010000226.1:0-2014 GCA_031386385.1 Myxococcales bacterium | reverse complement strand
GAAGGCACTTGCGCGGATGTCTTGTCGTCCGCGCGGGGTGTACTTCGTTCAGGTACAGCGCTAAAACCTTCCCCTACCTCCGGCGGGGGGCGCTAGTCTTGCTCGGGCATCAACACTTCGCCTGAGCGAATGTGATGGGTGGTTCCGCTTGCAGTGACGAGGGTGAGGGACCCATCATCCTGGACTTCTTGCGCGACGCCCGTCACCTCTTCGACGGTCACGGTCTGTCCGATCGTGTCGCACCGGCTGCGCATTGCGTCGACGACTGAGTGCAATTTGCCAGATAGAATCAACTCAAACTGAATCTCTAAGTGCTGCAGCAACGACCGAAGCACCGTGGGCCGTGTGATCGAGGAGCTACAGCTTTCTTCAAGACTCGTTGCGATCTGAGCAAGCTCTGGCGAAAATGTTTGAGCGTGGACGTTGAGCCCAATCCCCACCACCGCGTGCGCGAGGACCCCGGCGCGCATGCTCGCCTCGACCAAGACGCCTGACACTTTCTTTCGCGCGATGCGAATGTCGTTGGGCCACTTGATTGAGACGACGCGGCTGTCTACGACAAACTCCTCGCAGGTCATCGCTATGGCGACCCCTGCGGCGAGCGTGAGCAGGGGCATCACCTCGGGCGGCAAGCGGTGGCGCACCAAGGTCGAGAGGTACAGATTTTTCCCTCCCGGTGATTGCCACACACGCCCTCTGCGACCGCGGCCTGCGGTCTGAGTGTCCGCCACGATCGTGTACCCCGAGGGGGCTCCCGATGCAGCGGCCGAGCGAACCTCATCGTTAGTGGATGCCGTCTCGGCGCGAACAATAAGCGGCTTGCCGACCCACTTGCAGTCCGATCCTGCCTGCGAAAGTGCAGACCATTCGTCCAGTTCTGCGCTCAGGCCCGAAGCTCCAAGTCCAATCCCAGATCCATCGCTCGTGCGCCGTGGGTGAGGGACCCCACGGACACCACATCCACGCCAATGGCCGCGATGGCGGGCATGCGCTCAAGGGTGACACCACCAGAGATCTCGATGATTGGGCGTGGTTTTAAGTGCGCGATTTTGTCGATCACGGCCTTTGCCCGAGCGTCGTCAAAGTTGTCCAGCATAATAACGTCTGCACCATAATGTACCGCCTCATCGAACATGCTCTCGCGATCGACCTCGACCTCAATGCGAAGTGGGTGCGGTGCGCTCGCTCGTGCTTTCTCAATCGCTTGACGAACACCACCACACACAATGATGTGATTGTCTTTGATGAGGATTCCAGAGGATAGGTCGTTGCGGTGGTTGATCCCTCCGCCGCAGCGGACCGCGTAGCGCTCAAGGGCACGAAGGCCCGGAGTGGTCTTGCGCGTGTCGGTGACTCTGGTGCGTGATCCCTGTGGAATCGCCGACACAAACAGGTGAGTCCTGGTGGCCGATCCGCACATTCGTTGCAAAAGATTCAGCGCCACACGCTCGCCCGTAAGCACCGAGTGCGCAGGTCCTTCAACCTCTGCCACGATGGTCTTGGGCTCAAGCAGTGTGCGGTCGTGCTTGAGGACAGTAAACCTAACCCGAGGATCAAGCCGTGCGAACACAGCGCCTGCGACGCCGATCCCAGAGAGCACCATCTGCTCGCGCGCGTTAAACCGTCCGAACGCGGTCGCCGTTTCAGGCACGACGCAGCGGGTTGTCACATCTCCAGCAGCGAGATCTTCATCGAGAGCTCGGTCAATAATTTTGCCTAACTCGATCGGGGAGAGCTCTGCGACAGAGGGGAGGGCTGAGCGATAGTCATTCATGATTTGCGAGCAGTTAGTACCGTGTTTTTGCCCGCCAAACCAAAGCAAAGGGATTGGTAGCTGCGGTTTTTTCTGTCCACCTGTTTTGGCAACCCACTCGCTGAAAAGTCGCGTTCTTGGTCCAGATACGAGACGGGTAAGAGACCTAAGGAGCCATGCGACAAAGTCCTTCATCCGTTTCGCTGCTGGTTTTCATCACGGGATTCACCGTGGCGAACGTCGCTGATGCGCGTCCACGAT
>JANNCG010000985.1:0-11720 GCA_031386385.1 Myxococcales bacterium | reverse complement strand
GTTGAGTTTTCACTACGGTGGGCCATCGGGCCTTTCGTTCGATCGCGGTGTTGGAATTCCAAACACAATTCATCGGCTAGAATTCGGCACATCGCTCGCACCAGCCAGCGATGTGAACGGCGATGGTTTTGCGGATGCTGTGGTTGCATTGGTGGGCAACTGTAGCCAAGCAAACATGGAGAGTCGTTTCGAGGTATATCTCGGTTCGCAAGACGGTCTCTCGACAACCGCCACATCGAGCTACATGCAACAACCACCAATATGTCAATTCGGCAAAGTTCTAACCTCGCTCGACGCAAATGGCGATGGCTACACTGATGTTGTGACTTCCGAATCAACACTCGACGAACGCGGCTACGCCATAGATGGCACAGTGCTGCTGTATGAGGGGTCACCGCTTGGGCTTAGTTCTGCGCGCTCGTGGACGTGGCGCGGCGAGTACTACAACTTTGGTCAGCGCTTAGCTCGCTGATGACGACTCAGCACCCTCTCAAAGCTCGCAATCCGCTCGAGGTAAGCCACTTACCTCCGGAGGTAAGCCACTTACCTCCACCCCTTTCGCTAGCGAATCACCGGCATTCCGTCAGCCGTTGTCGCAATAAAACCCAGCACGCGTTGGCGCACGGTCATGTCGCGAAAGAGCACAAAGTGTCCATCGTACATCCCCATCGGGTCACCCTCTAAGAGCGCCGCCGTGGTGGTCCCCATCCCTGTGCTGTAGTTGTTCATCACGGGGACCGCGAGTCCCATTCCGGCGGGCCACGCGTTGGCACCACCGGGGATTGGGCCCACTGCAGGGACGCTCAGTGATGTCGCAAACGCCTGCATCGTCGCTGGCGTTGAATACGTATCACCCAAACCATATGTCATCACAAACGGCCGCAACGGAACCCCCATCGGCCGATCCAACGTCAACCGCAGCCCATAGTTCACCGCATCCGCAGACTCGATAAACGATTGAAACAGCTGCAGTGCGGGGTGCGATGCGTCAGCGGGTTCGCCCAACAGCAACGGAGTCAGCCCAGCGATGTTCACGGGATTAGTCTTCGTGGTGAGCGACAACCGAAGGTCACCACCAGCACCCGAGAACACCATCCCCGCCACGTCGGGCTCGAAAGCGAGCGCCGGAGCACCCACCGTTGAGCCCTGCGAATGTCCTACGAAAATCACTTTGCGCGGATCAAAACGAATGGGCATCGCGCCCATCTCGCCCGACGTAATGGCCAGGGTCCGCAAAGCGCGTCCGAGCGCCAACACATCTGCGCCACCTTGCAGCACGTTGTCACGCGCGGCGTTGGGATTGGCGAAGTTGAAAAAGAGCACATCGGGTGAGTCGTTGACGCCCTCACCACGACGACGACCGTGCATCACACCGTCGTAAGAGACCATCGCAAAGCGTGCGCGACGGCCACCATCGAGCGTGATGTCTGCAAGCCATCCGGCCAGGCCCTCGTTGATTCCGCTGCGAAAATTGCCACCTGTTCCGTGAGCGTAGAGGACCATGGGCCAGCCACCCATGGGCATCGGCTCGCCCTTAGGGACCGTGATGGACACACACACACGCTCGCGCCCCGAGGGCATCGCACGACCCATCGCGTCGTACTGAATCGCGCCATCTGCAAGCGCGCGATACGGCCGAGCTCCGCTCTGCATCACCGGAACATCAATCGTCCCCTGGTACTCATCAAACGCCGGATCCACCGCGCCCACGCAACCACGCACATGCGAGGCTCCCATCAATCCGTCATCACACGGAGACATCACACCGGGGGCACAGCGGACAAATCCCTCGGCGGTAGACATGGGTCCATTGGTGATCGCATCACGGATCCCCTGCATACGTCGGTGGGGATTTTGCACGGTAAACACCGCTGCGTTGAGCACCGTGTTGGGATCAATGTTTTGCATCTGCAGGTACGCACGCAACGGTGCGTAGGCCGTCCATGCCCGCATTTGCGTCGGCATCGCTGGGGCCATCGCGCCCATCACCGCGTTAAAATCCGCGTCGCGTGCAAAGGGCATCGCCATGGCGCCCGTTGAGCGGATCCCCGTTGTGAGATACACGCCAATCGTGTGTCCAGCTGCAAACGGAACACCCGCCGCCGTGGTCACACCGAGCCAGTTGGCGCAGATGTACTTTCCGGCGTTTCCGTCAAAGCGATAGGTCTGGTAGCCGAGCGCTTGGCCCGTGGTGAGATCCACCAGCTTGATCGTCCCGCCGAGCTGAAGCGTTGCAAAATCCGGCTGCGTACTAAACCGAAAGTACACCCACTGGTTTGCGCCCCAGCCATCAAGATCACGCTCAGCCGCACGCGCGTAGCGATCCACCACGTCAAACCCTAACAGCCCGTTTCCTGGAGACGGAAACCCGGTCAAGCTCACGCGCCCAGTCATCGCATCACGCCGCGCGTCGTTGGGAAACGGCAAGCGAAAGAAATCTCCTCGTGGCATCCCGTCCACACCCGGGAGCGCAAAGTACGACGTCGGCGTGGCCGAATCCATCCCACACGTCACACCGCGAAAGAGCGTGCGCCCAATCACTGTGGCGGCGAGCTGACACGTGTGGGCCATAGGGTCGCACTCAAGTCCTGGCTGACAATCCAAAACATCACCGCACATCCCGCCAATATCCCGCGGAATTCTCGCACCACTCGCTCCGCCATCGGGCACCACTCCGCCACCGTCTGTGTCCGGATTGCCGACCATCCCACCGTCCGCGAGCGTCACATTGCCACCCCCCCGCGGAATCAAACACGTCCCCACAAGCTCACCCGGCGCGCGATAGCACACAGCACCACGCACACAGTCCGCAGTCCCCGCGCAAGTCCCACCGGGCGGCACGGTCCCCGCAGGGCCACACTTGTTCTCTGCGTTGCATACAAGTCCGGGCATACAATCACCTGTCAATCTACAGGGCTGACCCATCCCGATGTCCCCACGCGCTTCACAACGATTCATCGCGCCACAGCGAAGGCTTGAGCGGCAATCTGCCGACGACTGACAAGGCTCACCGATCCCGTGATTGAGAGGGTCAGGGGGCAGCATATTGTTGCTTGAACAACCGAAACCGAGAGCCACAACGCCTATAAGTCCGAAGTAATAACGCATAACTCACTCCATGGATAAATCACTAGTAGCAACGATAAGAAACCAAGCCCCGATAGCACCGTCGTCCCCCAGTGCAGCTGCCTCCTCGGCAACACAGCTCTCCCCAACCACCACAGCCAAAACACGTCCCGAGCGCGCAGACAGATCCAGCGGCACACGCGTCTCCGGCACAGCAAGGGTTGCGCTCGACGCCACAGGCGAGGCACACACCTCCCTGACAGCGATTCGTCCCGTTGCACGTACCCCCTGGGTCGCAACAGCGCTCGCCATTGTTACCGCAATCCCCGCCTCCGCCCATCGGCACACAAAAATTGTTGCGATCGCACATCCCGCCGTCAAGACAACGGGACATCGCACAACACGACTGACCTAGCCCGCCACAGTCTTGGCACACTCCCCCTCGACAAAACAGCGAGGGTTGATTGCACGACTCGATCATTGTGCCGTCTTGGACACAGCACGCTTGGTTGCGATCGCCACAAGCCGCACACCGCGCAGCGTCTCCCATCCCAACACAACGTGTGCCGCCATTGCAGACTCTGACCGGACAACACGCCGCGCCGCCCACACCACAGACGCAGTGGCCTTGAAAGCAGGCTGAGCCGTCGGTGCAAGCATCTCCTGCGCAGCAGTCTTGATCGAGTTTGCCGCACATGACTGGGACAAAAGTGTCGATCACCGACGGCACATCCCGAACCATCACCACGGGTGAGTCCTCGGGGACAACCACCAGGTTGTCTGGCACCACTCCGAAGTCGGGCACCATCACAACATCCATCTGGACGACTGTCCCATCAGGCATCCCTCGCGTGATGGGACCGGTTGAATGCGGCAACGCACACGCGGTGAGCACACAGCTTATGGCAAAAGCTTCGAGTCGCAGACAAAACGAGCGCACAACAGTGCTCTACTCTACCGTACTTTTGCCCACGTTTGGGGCCGTATTGTCGATAGTCCGTCAGAGCAAAGCTCAACCCCCTTTTAGACTCTACGGGGCAACCGCACAGCGGGCGAGCACCAGACGATTGAGTAAGGCCGTCTCGAGAGATCTTTGCCACATCCCAATGCACTCAAACTCAGTGCTCACATCCCACACGGCCTCTTCAGGAATAGCTGTGTATAACCGCACGGCTACACTGGACCCCTCCGTTGAACGGACCCGCACCTTCGCGATGGACTTGCCGGCCTCGAACTCGTGGGTTCCGGCCTCGCGCGAGAGCAAGCCGGCGATGGGTCCCTCGACCGTTAGGCTCACCACGCCCTGCTCACCCACCGCGAGCGTACTGTGGCCAAAATGTTGCTCACTCCACCGGGCGTACTGCTCCGCAAGCCAAGAAGCACGCGCGTGGCCTGAGTGATCCACCGAGTCAAACAAGAGCTCAATCGATCGCAGTGATGACAGCCCCGCACGACGCCGAAGCTCTTCTGAGATCGCATCATCGCTCATCATGGTGACCTCAGGCGTGCTGGTCGGAGCGATCGCGATACCGTCCCCTCGAACGACCAACTCAATCTCACCTAACTGCGCGGACCCACGCGCAGCGAGCAGCCGCGAGATGGGGCCAATCACCCACTGCTCGATCACGCGCTTCAACGGTCGCGCGCCGAGCTTTCGATCAAAACCCAGGCTGGCCAAGCGCTGCACAATCCCATCATCATATCGTACGCGAACACTTCGGCGCGCCAACCCCTCACGCGCGAGCGCCTTCTCAAGCGAACTTCGAGTGATTCGCTCAATCGTCTCAGCCGACAGCGGCTGAAACGGAACAATATGATCCATCCGATTGAGCAGCTCGGGCCTAAAAAACTTCGTCGCCGCGGACACATAGTGACTCGCCACGTCACCGCTTGCGCCGTCCGCAAACCCCAGCGAGCGATTCACCGTGTCCGCACCAAGATTTGACGTGAGAATCACCACAGAATTTCGAAAACTCACTGTGTGCCCCAGCGAGTCCGTTAGGCGCCCTTCGCCCAAAATCTGCAGCAACAAGTCATGCACGCCGTTGTCCGCTTTTTCGATCTCGTCCAAAAGGACGACCCCGAAGGGCTGCTCACGCACTCTACGCGTGAGACTCCCTTGCACTCCGGGCGCGTCACTGATCAAACGGTTGGCACTTCCAGGGGCGGCAAACTCGCTCATATCAAAGCGCATCACGCGACGATCGTCGCCAAACAAGTAGGCCGCCAGTGCAAGCGCGCTCTCGGTTTTTCCCACACCGGTGGGGCCCAAAAACAAAAACGACCCTAAGGGCCTCGCCGGATCAACCATCCCCGTTTTGAGAGACACCACCAAGTCGCGCAACAAGCTCAGCGCCTCGGGCTGACCCACCACCCGGGCTTGCAGAGCAGCAAACACCGACGCAGGATCCAGCGCAACGGTGTGGTCGATCAACGCCGAGGGATAGCCAGTACGTTTTGAAAAAGCCGCGACAACACTTTGACTTGTCAGCGAGATCCGCTCGTGTTTTTGCTGCGATCGCCCATCGACTGACGATGCCACTGAGTGCAACAACGCCACCCCCGAACCTGGAAGGGCCGTCCCATCTCCAAAGCGCTCGCACAGCTCAAGAACACGCTGCAGAGCGTCGTTGGTGAATCGCGTGTTTCGTTGCTTTGCGATCCGCGCAGCGACCCACTCTAACGCCGCTCGAGCCTGCGAAAGCTCCAACGTCGGGACCACGACCGTCCGCAGCGCGCGCATAAAAGCGGGATGGGTCTTCTCGGCACGAGCGACGTCCTCAGCGGTCGCCTCGCAGAGCAAGACCAGCGCGTCGGTCTCCATCGCAGCAGCAAAATACTGAGAAATCTCAGACGATTTGTCGTCACCACCGGTGGCTGCGAACAGCTCGTTGATGTCCTCAATGTGCAGGACTGCAGGGCGTGAGCGCAGGGCATCGAGCATGGATTTTACGCGCTCTTGCCACTCGCCAAGGTAGCGCATTCCCGCGATGATTCGCGCACCCGAGGTCTGCCAAAATTCTAACCGGTCAGCGCGGTCAGCTTCGAGGGCTCGGTGCGCAAGCTCGTAGGCGATGGCGGTCTTTCCGATGCCTTTGGGTCCCACCAAGAGCACGCTCGATCGCCTCCGGGCCGAGAGCAGGCGCTGCACAGTGTCCACCACCGTGTCGCGAGAAAACGCCCGCTCAATGACGGCATTTTTCGCATCACTCACCAAATCTCTGCACGTCCCACGAAGGATCTCTGGGACATCTTTTGCCGTCTCTTCGCGCGCCGATGGCCTCTCGTCACTGGGGTATTTTTCTCGATAGCTTATCGTGATCGACTCAACGGTCTCATCGCCCTCATACGACAGCGCAAGGACCTGCTCAGCGCGCGCCAAAAACAGCCGGTGACGGACAATCTCTTCGACAAATCCCTCGACATCTTCCACTCGCTGCAGCGAGTGTGCCTCGCCCAAACGCGGAATCAACACCCGAACGCCCGAGACCTCAGCAGCGCCTTTCACAGAGGATATTTGCAGAGATTTATGCACCACTGCGGTGAACCGCATCGGCACCGGAAGCAGCCTATCTCCCTGCAAAACGCGAAGAACCACCTCCACACGCCGGATACGCACATCCGTCAGCCCCACCCAGCTGTCAGCAAACGAACGATCATACGTGAACCGTCGAGCGATCGCCGCACCGAGCTGTGCACGTGCGCTCTCGATGTCCGGCGCAAAGGAGGACATTGCAGGGTCGCTTAGAAGGGACATCGCGTAGCCCACACCCGGCAACTGTCGCACAAAGAGATGAACTTTACGTTCCACTGAGAGTTCGGTGATTGTACACTTCGCGCCATGGCAACTCCTGCGAAATCCTTCGTTCTTCTGAGCCTCTTGTGTTTGACGGCGTGTCAGTCACGGACCCAAAACATCGACCCCCTCAACAACAACGGGGTGGGTACCGGCGGATCGCAAACCCTCATCACTCACAGCGATCCAATGGACGCCGGTCCACAAGCGACGAATCTCTCGGCCGACGCTGCGATGTTGAATGCTCTGTCGGACGCAGGGACAGCCGCCGAAAATGTCGCTCAGCGACCCCTGTCGTACGATCGATTGATCACGAGCGAGGACCTTGCGGGTCGCTCACTCCGTGAGCTCGCGATCATGCGCAACATGGGATATGCCCGACACGGTCATCGGTTTCGCCGCCCTTGGCTCTCAGCGTATTTTCAGACGATGGATTGGTATCACCCATCAGCCACGGTCCCCGACAACTGGCTTACGGCAACAGAGTTAGCGAACTCGCGCGCCGTCGCTGCGTACGATCAAGCCATTAATCACGCAGCCCTTTTGCAAATGAAAGACGCTTTATTGCAACGCGATCAGCGCAACGACCTGGTGGACGGGGACAACGTTGAGGCCATCTTGCTCTCGACCCGGCTCGGGGAGCATATTACTCTGGCCCACTATAATGCCACCTCGGACAGCTCTCCACTGGATGACCCCGAGCGGCTTGAACAGCTGATTCCACGTGATGAATTGCTGCAAATGTCGTCGCGAGATTTATGGGTGCTTCGCAACAGTATCATGGCTCGTCGAGGACGTCCGTTTAGGAGCATCGCGCTGCGCCAGGCGTTTGAAGGAGCCGATTGGTACCGGCCCGACGATCACTACAACGACGCCGCACTGCGCCGCGTCGATCGGCAAAACATACGACTTATACAGTCGGTTGAGGCCGAAATCGGAGGGCCCACCAACGCCCAAGAAGAAGACATGATGTTTCAAGGCGCCTGATAGGGCGCCAACAGCTCCCGGGTGGAGCTGCAAAAGTACAAAAGACCAGAGCGGTTTTTACCGGTGCTGAATCAGCAGATCGTAGTCAAACGACCCGCGTGCGTCGTCATAGTGAAAGAGCCGAAAGGTGTACACACGATCTGTGGGGGCCACAAAGGTCTGCTCTGAACAGAGTGTCGCGGCATCGTCAACGCACAAGACCGTTGGGTTGGTGTCCGAACAACGAGCATTTCGCATCATCGGAAGAGTGGCGGTCGACGCCGCGCTCACTTCGACAACGGTGTCCACACCGCGCGGGCAGTTCCCCTGCGGTCCCCCAGACGCCACTTGAAATCGCACAAACTCCCCTGCACGCAAAAACACACGAGCCGCATCGTCTTTGTCCATTCCATCTGGAACAAGCCGACCGCTCAACCGCACCACGCCACAATTGGGCAGCTCGACGGGGTTTGCCGGTGTGCTGTCCATCATCACTTCGCTGGCAGTGCATGGAGCCTCCACGACACACACGCTGCTGCATCCGTCCCCGTTGTTCACATTGCCGTCATCGCACTGCTCGGCCGCTGCTAAAATCCCATCACCACAGTTTCGTGGGATCATTCGCAGGGTATATCCCACGCGATCCCGTGCATCGAGTGCAAGAAACAGCTGCTGATTCGCCACGTTGGTAGCCACATCAATCCGCTCTCCTGCGCGCTCATCGCCCAGCTCGTTTGCGCAACGTTCGCCCATCGCCATGTTGCACACACCACGCACCGAGATGGCAACATTGGTTCGGTCGTCCGGCTGAAGCTCAAATCGCACAGCTCCCGGCTGCGCCAGAGTCACCGAGAGATACTTCTCTTGCTCATCTAAGCCTCCCTCGCAAATCCCCACAGCACCTCCGCCTGCAAACGAGTCACGCAAGGTGATCGGACGATCTGTCAGGTTAAAAGGTGATGGATTCATATTGCAGGCGGTGGTGAGCCGACCCGCTTCAATCTGGCAGCTCGCGTTGCAGCCATCACCGTCTGCCACGTTCGTGTCTCCGCAGGTCCTCATGGATGCTCGGATGTTGTTAGCGCATTGATCTTCGTGTGAAATCGCAAGACCAAAGGGTCCCCCTGCGGCGAGCGCTGAGTCCACGATGACCGTGAGCCTCTGACCCATCGTCACCTCAACTGAGGTGCTCTCGCGCCTTGCACGCACCACACTGGGGCTATATGCACAAGCGACAGAAGTGCCTCCTGCACCCATCCCACAAGGGCCCGACACAATGTACATCCCGTGAGAGTCAAAAGAGGTCAGCTCAAAACGAATGGTCCCAGCGCTCGGAGCGATCATCGTGAAGATCACCTCAGGGCCCGTAAGCTGGTTGCACGGATCCAAACCGATGTACATCGGAGCCGCACCTGCGGTCGTAGCGACAAGATTGAGTGTCCCATTGCGCACAAGGGTGACGGTCTGTCCCGGACAAGTGCGAGCGGCCGGGGTCGCGTCGGACGCACACGTTGCAGTCAGTGAGTTCGGAGATGGCCTGGACAATCGCAGCCCTGGATCGCAACGAAAGCCACACCGGCTGGCGATACACGCGGCGATCCCAGCGCCCGCAAGCGCACACACCTGGCCGCAGCCGCCACAGTTCATCGAGTCCGTCACCGTTGGAATACATCGACCGCCGCAAAACGCCTCGCCAGCAGGGCAAGGGTTGGGCACATCGTTGACCGTTGGCACATCGATCACTGAGGGGATATCAATTCCAGGCGGTACATCCACCACAGTTGGGACATCAGGCCGTGCAATAAATGTGTCATCTACAGGGCCGATATCGATCTCAATCCGATCCATCTCAACCACTACGGGCATGTCCGTTGGCGACGATGCATCCGCAGGACCACGCGCGTGCGGGAGCACACAGCCGAGCGACCACCCAAGCAACAACAGCGAATACTTTTTCATAGCTTCACGACAAAGAGCGATCCAAGGCAGGCCTTTGCGACGACCATGGACGGAGTGTATCAACTTATTGCCGCTCGATGGTATACGCTTGGGGAGATAGATTCGATGTTAGTGCTCCCGGTCGATGAGGTGCTTCCGACCATAGTTTCAGCCCTCAAATCACAGCGCTCTGTAGTTATTGAGGCGCCTCCGGGGGCGGGCAAGACGACGCGGGTTCCGCGGGCGCTTTTGGATGCAGGGTTTGCGACGGATGGGGGAGAGATCGTTGTTCTTCAGCCCCGCCGACTGGCCGCACGTATGGCCGCACGCCGGGTGGCAGAAGAACTTGGTGAGCCCGTGGGTAAGACCATTGGCTTTCAAGTTCGCTACGAAGATCAGAGCAGTCGTGACACTCGTGTGCGATTTGTGACCGAGGGAGTGCTCACTCGAAAGATCTTTGCGAATCCCAAATTGCCTGGCATTTCAGTGGTCATTCTCGATGAGTTTCACGAGCGCCACTTGGATGGAGACCTCGCCCTCGCGTGGCTGCGCACACTGCAACAGACCACGCGCCCAGAGCTAAAGCTCGTTGTCATGTCGGCCACCCTTGATGCCGAACCCGTGGCGAAGTATCTCGACGATTGCCCCAGAATTCGCAGTGAGGGCAAGCGATTTGCAATCACCGTTGAGCATCTGCCACGGCCCGACGATCGGCCAACGCATGAGCTGGTGGCAAGCGCGGTGAGAAGACTGTGTGACGAGGGACTCACGGGAGATGTCTTGGTCTTTCTTCCCGGCGCGGCTGAGATGCGACGCGCGGGCGAGGCGCTGAGCGGGATCGCAAGACAGCACGATCTGTTGGTGTACACCCTGCACGGAGAACTCTCGCCGGCAGAGCAAGACCGTGCGATTCGACCCGCCGATCGTCGCAAGATCATTTTATCTACCAACGTCGCTGAGACCAGCGTCACGATTGAGGGCGTGGTGGCCGTGGTGGACTCAGGGCTCGCACGTATCGCGTCTCACTCGCCGTGGTCGGGGCTGCCACTTTTGCGGGTAAGCAAAGTGTCTAAAGCGAGCGCGATCCAACGCGCGGGTCGCGCGGGCAGAACACAGCCCGGTCGGTGTTTGAGACTCTACACGCAGCACGATTTTGATGTCCGACCAGCGTTTGAGGCAGCAGAGATCGCGCGCAGTGACTTGGCGCAGTTGGTGTTGATGCTCCGCACGGCGGGGGTGACGAACATCCGCGAGTTTGCGTGGTTTGAAACACCAAAAGACTCTGCAATTTTAGCCGCCGAACAGCTGTTAAGTCATCTAGGCGCTCTGGGATCTGATGGTTCGGTGACGGATGTGGGTAGGCAGATTTTGCGCTTTCCGCTGCATCCACGACTGAGCCGAATGTTGATCGAGGGCGAGCAACGCGGAGTCGCCCATGACGCCGCAGCGATGGCCGCCCTGCTGGCCGAACGGGATGTTCGCTCGCGCGATGGACGTGAGGCCCGTGTAGTGGAGAAGAGCAGCAGTGATTTGGTCGCGTTGCTCGATCGGTTTGAGCATGCGTCACGAGATCGCGATTATGAGCGCGCCCGAGACGTCGCGCTTGAGCCCGCCAGCGTCGCAGCGGTCGATCGCGCGTATCGACATCTTGAACGAATGGTGCGAAATCGCACTGAAAAACCAGCTGATTCAAAGATGTATGACCACGCTCTTCGCATGTGTGCGCTGGCGGGATATGCCGATCGGGTAGGCCGCGTGAGGCGCCCATCCAACGCCTCTGGCCGCGCAAGCGAGGGCGCTGAGATTGTCTTTGCCTTCGGCGGAACCGCGAAGCTCGCCCCCAGCAGCGCCGTGACGGACGCCGATTTGGTCGTCGCCCTCGACGCTGAAGAGCGCACCGACAGTCGCGGCGGCAGCGGGGTCACCGTTCGCACGGCGAGCGCAATCGAAGCTG
>JANNCG010000195.1:0-20101 GCA_031386385.1 Myxococcales bacterium | reverse complement strand
ATTGCTTCGCAAAGTCGGCGCGGGTTATGTCGGAGGGCCGAGCGGCAGCAGTCCGGTTTCGCTCCCGACGGCCAGTGAGTGCTATCGGTTTGCAGTCAGCCACGAAGCGGTGAATTTGGTGCTCAGCGCCCCTTCCTCGCTGCGTGAGGCGCGGGAGGCTCTCTCGGCTCTCAACGCTGGCCCACTTGAGCCTACTCGCTTGCGCGAGCTGCGGGATCACGGGGCGGCGGTCTATGCAGAAGATACTGAGTTCAATGCGCTCATTCGCAAAGGAGATCGCATTCAACTCGCCTCTCCGCGCGAAGTCGCGCTTGGGTTGATGGACGCCTACCGCGTTGAGATATGATACAACGGGTTGGTTCTTAGCGAGCTCTTCGCGCAGCTTTCACTCGAGCGACGCTACATCGCTCGTGATTTGTACTCGGCATTAAGTATCGCCTACAATTTCGTCTCCAGCGCCTGCCGGCTTCCCGCTGGCTTTTCGGCTTGGCGCGCAAGTGCGATGCACGAACTCGTTGAGAACCCCCCTTTTGCTCGGTATGCTTCACCGGCTGTCCCATCGCTGGGATTTTTCTGAGATCGCGCAGCTTTTGAGTGCCCGGCGCTACGCCAGGCCTGATTTTGACAAGCACCGAAGGACATTCACGGAGCAAGCCAGGTCCCGCCGGACTCCTACCGGTCTCTTCGAGCCCGTTCGGCTTGCTCCGCGAATTGACGCGCAAGTGCGGAGAGATCTCTGAAGATTCCGGCGATGAGGACGGCTATGATAGGATTCGGCTTCGCCCTCTACGCAGCTTTCTGTCTGTGTGCGCTACGCCACAGCTGATCATCACCAGCAATCGAATACTTACCGCGCGACTCTTTGCCCTGCTGGCTTCCTAAAGAGTCCCGCGGTATTGCTACGCAAGTCCGTACCGAGGGCGGAGTCGTTGCTATATGTTACTGCGAAATCGCACGCAGAAGCGAGCGCTCGCGAGTCGGGTCATCGGCAGTTCGCACGTAGGTGTCAATCGTTGGAGCGGCCAACGAAGTGCAGAGAGCCTCCAAGCGAACGTTAAGTTCTTTCGCGGACGGTCGCGACGCTGGCGACCTCGCAAGACAGCTCATGATCGCATCGTTGAGCGCCTTCGGTAGCGTGCGTAGCAGCTCGTTCAGCGGTTTTGGGACTTCAGTCTCGTGCGCTTGTAGCCACCCCGCGGCGTGAGTCGCCGAGTGCGGGAGCCGGCCCGAGAGGCACTCGTACAACACGGTGCCCAGTGAATAGACATCTGCTTTTCCATCGACAGTCGTGGGGTCCGCGAGAAGCTCTGGCGCCATGTATTCAGGCGTACCGTACCAATGCCCCGTACCTACTTTGGCGAGATCGCCGTCATCCTTTAGCCTCGCTGCGCCAAAATCTACCACACGAACTCCGGGTGAAAATGGCGACAACAGAATGTTCTTCGGCTTGATATCTCGGTGAATCACCGAGCGGTCGTGGGCAGTAGCGAGCCCATCACTCAGAAGGGCACCAAGCCGCGCGACGACCTCCGGAGGCAATGTAGGGTGATCTTTTTTCCACGCTGCCAAGGATTGGCCTGGGACGAATTCGACGGCGTGAAACAGCCGTCCATCCTCTGCCAGATCGACGTGCAGCGTGCGAACAAATGTCGGGTGACGCACGGAGGTGAGGAGCTCGGTCTCGCGCAAAAATCTCTGAAAGGCGTCCAGCTGCCCCGCAGAGCCCGCCTGCGCAAGTTTGAGCACCACCCGCGTTTGCGTGTTGCGATCGACCGCTAAAAATCGGGTCCCGTCGGCATCAAGCTTTGCTTCGACGACAAATCGACCGGCGATAATGGCTCCGTTTGTGAGTGTAATCGGCGCTGAAGCCCGTCGAGCGAGCATCACGAGCGCAGAGGACAGCTCGCGCGAGCGCTTGCGAATTTGACCATCGAGAGCGTCGTTGAGTTTCTCGATCTGCTCGACTTTTTGCACGATCTCTCTGAGCTGAAGGGCTACTTGCTCAGCGAGGGCGGTGTTTGAGCGCTCGACTTTCGCCTGCGCGGCAGCCTGCCCGACGAGCGCGCTGACGTACAAACGCGACAGAACAAAGGCAAAGATTGCACATCCAACGCAAGTGATCACGCTCGACACACGCGATGTTGAGTCTGCGTGGCCTCGCTGGATTGCGACAGCTGCGATGCCTGTGGCAAGCGATTTGGACAGTAAATCAGGCAGCGGATCGAGCGCCGTAAACGCTGTGCTAAACACACAAACAATAAAAAATGCGTACGAGCCGTCGACTGACTGGCCGGCCCATGTGACGGCTGCTCCAAACAGGGGATAGAAAAACAAAATGCTCTCGACCATCGTTCGACGAAAACTCGACCGTTGAATTGTCTTTTGGTCTGTCGCGATCGCCGCGAGAACCAGTAGAACAAACGGGGCCGTTGCGAGGTTGAGTTGAATCATCGCGCCATGAAAGTTGGCCGCCTGTTCGCTTCTCGCGGGCAACAACCGATACAGGACCACACTCCCAAGGTGAATCACGACGAGCAGCGGGCCGAGCACTTTGAGCGACGAAACCAACTGCGTGAACCGAGTCGTGTCGTAGATCTGGTTGGCGTCGGGATCGAGGGTCCGTCTTGGATTGAGAAAGGTTTTGATTGCGGGAAGGAGCGCTCGATCGACCACGACAGTTTGACAGTCTACATGGACCGCGGCCAATCAAGGAGCTCTATTTTCGCTGTCTGCCGGAGGCATGAGCTTGTGGAGCTCTCTACGAACCGTTAGCCGCTCGCTGGTGTACTCGTTGGTGTGGCCCCACACCACGTAGGCCCCAACGCTGGTGAGCCCGATAGAGGTGATCGTGGCAAGCAACGCTGCCAGTCCGCCCTTGAAAAACCAAGCAAGCGGAACGAAGAAAAGCGTCAGCGCAAAATAGGGCGTGCGTTTGCGGTCTTCTTCGAGGGAGGCGAGATTTTTATCAAGCCAAGCGAGGCGCTCCTGAAGAATTTCGACGCGGTTTCGGGCCATCAGTTGTTGCTTGTCGCGCGCCGACGTGTGCGACGTGTGATGATCGTCGCGCACAGAGCAGCTCCGGCGAGCGCACCGAGCGGCGCGTTGCTCGGGGACATCGGGGCAGAGGGAGCGCGACATGCGCAACCTGCGTCCAGTTGTGCGCCAGAGTACTCAGTGCCAACTCTGCTTCGGCGACCGCCATCGGGAATGGGTCCACTGCCGCCACTTCCGCTGTCTCGGCGACCACCATCGGGGATCGCAGCTGGAGGCATTGTGACTTCAGCGCCCTCACCAACGAGCGTGATGCGCGCAGGATTGTTTGACGCACCGTTGGAGTTCACGAGCAACTCCGAGCGGAAGAGTCCGCGCATTGGGGGCATAAACGTCACCGGAAACATCGTCGATCCCGCCGGCGGAACACAGCCGTTGCCCATACCGACGCGAAATGCAGCTTCTGCGGGATTGGTGAGTGCAAGAGCGAGCGGCGATGCGCCAGGATTAAGAATGAGGACTTGCTGCATCCCGCTTGTCCCTACGCGAACCATTCCAAAATCGAGCTCTCGCTCATCGATGCGAACAAGCGGAACCAACACGGGTGTGTCCGTTGGCTCAAACGCGGACGGCAACGGCTCATTGCTCGTCACGATCGGCAAGAAGTTGTCCGGTGTTGGGACGTTGATGGTTGTGCATACCCCCAACGCGCAAACTTGGCGCCGGACGATCAGACGAAACTGCAGAGAGCCTCGATAGCGAAGCTGTGGTTGCCATCGTACCGCAAGGTTTAGCCGACCATCAGTTGGCGTGGGAATAGCCACAGAGGTATGCGCTGCGTCGATCGCGCCGTACGTCATGCCAGCAGCTCCGCCCATGCGCACAGGAAACGCGAGCTCCTTAGTCCGAGCCCAGGCCTCCATGTTGTAACGTGCTTCAAGCGCCACTGGGTAGCTCATCCCCGCAATCGTGAGCGTCCGTGAGTAGACTTCGCGCCACGCAGACACGTCGAGCTGCAGATGCGTGGGCATCCCAAACTCCCACTCCCACGGATCAAACATGGCGCTGTCCATCCCGACGTTGTCCATAATGATCTGTGACAAGGGAAGGTCGAAGGCTACGCCAAGCACCCAGATGCGACCCAACATGCGAAGCCCGAAGGTGACGTCGAACAGACCCGATCCTGCGCGAGGTGTTGTCGTCACCGTCAGCGGAGCCACACCTCCTAACCAATTAACATGAAGCGTCCCTGCCATATTCAGGTGATAATTGCCTGAGAAAAGCAAGTTATACTCAACGCCAAATTGGTGATCACCAACGGATTGCATACCCGTACCAGGGCCAAAATCGACCGGACCTGTGCGCATAAAGCTCACGGGTACATCACCAGTCGTTAACGCTCCGGGACACATGGGAAGTCCCGGCGGCGCACCACCATCCTGTGCGCTCGCGGCACCAGCGACACTGAGTGTGGTCGCTGCAGCAAGAACGAAGGCGGCTGTCTGAGAAAAACGTGGATATTGACGAGCAAACTGACGATCCATAACTGGCTTTCTTCCACTGCGGTCGTTGAGACCAACAAACCTTAGGGCTTCGACCGCTATTGTCGCGTAGGGGCGGGAGAGATGTAAAGCGTTGCGTCGCAGAATTTGGCGGTTCATGAGGTTAGTTACGTTCACAAGTATGCGGGTAGTCTAATACCTACACGGGTCCCAGTCCCTTCGCTTGAATCAATGAGGACCTCACCGCCGTGACGCTGAACAATCTGGCGAACGATGGTGAGGCCGAGGCCTGTTCCTGCAGCTTTCGTCGTGAAAAATGGCTCAAAAATGCGCGAAAGCGTAAGCGCAGGAATGCCCCGTCCTGAGTCTTTTACCGAGACCATCACCGTTGGCGGATCGCTGCCAAGCTCCGAATGTGCTTCCACGACAATCTGTCCACCCTCCGCCGAGGCCTCGAGCGCGTTCACAACGAGATTATGAAAAACCTGCTGCAGTCGCTCTTGGTCGCCGCGCGCCTCAGCGGTCCCGATGCGGCGCTCAATCGCGACACCACGAGCTGTGGCGGCGACTTCGTGCAACACAAGAACCCTGTCGAGAAGGTCCGCGATCACAACCCGCTCTCGGGCGATCGGGCGGGGCCGTGCAAGCTCGAGAAAGTCGCTGAGCAAGTGTTCTAAGCGCTTGAGCTCGCTGGCCACGATATCAACCCGCTTGCGGAGACCGGTCTTCTCGTCTTCATTCAGGCGGTCGACAGAGCGTCCCAGAAGATGAAGTTGAAGCCCCGCGGCGTTCAGCGGGTTTCGGATCTCGTGGGCGAGTCCGGCGGCCAAAGTTCCCATGTGGGCGAGGGCTTCGGACTCGGCTGCGCGGCGCTCAAGTTCGCGTCGCTCGGTGACGTCGGTTCCGGTAAGGTATACGGCGATCCCGTCGCGTGATTGAGCGCCGTCAACTGCGGGGGTCGCGTGCCAACGAACGGTGCGTGATTTGCTGTCTTTTGCCAGCGCGATCGCAGCTTCAAACTCGCCCAACTCGCGCCCCTCCAGTGCCGCTTGTAGTCTGGCGGTGACCAACGATCTGCGATCATCTTCGACACACCGGGCGATGAACTCATGACCCACCAACGCTTCTTCGGTCACCCCAAGAGCCCAACAAGCGCGACGATTCGCGATCACGATTCGAAGATCGCGATCCAACGCAACGACCAAGACGCCGCTGGATTCAACGACGTCTCTGTACCGCCGCTCGCTCTGCGCCAGTTTGTTCGCGAGCTCTTCACGTTCAGCGCGAAGGCGAACTTGCTGCAGCGCGCGCTGAGCGGTGCCAATCACCTCGCTGACCGTAAACGGTTTAACGACGTAATGAAAAGCGCCGACCCGCACCGCCGCGATGGCCGAATCAATCGAAGCGTCCCCGGTCATTAGGACAACCTCGCCACCAGGCGCTGCCGCTCTCAACGCCGGAACCAACTCCGTCCCCGAGGAGTCCGGGAGATTAACGTCGACAAATCCCAAGTCAAATCCGTGCTCCCGTGCGTGCGCAATCCCCGCCTCTGCGCTCGGAACCACAGTGACCTCGTAGTTGAGCCCCTCGAATACGTCGACCAAATTTTCCGCGAGCTCGCGGTTATCGTCAATCACCAACACTCGAGCTTTGTTCATGACTCAGCCTTTGCTAATGGAAGCGACAACACAAAGTGGCTTCCCTCCAACGTCGACGCGAAAAGCGAGAGGTCCCCTCCCTGCAACCGTGCAAGTCGCCGTGAGAGTGGTAGCCCAATTCCGTGACCCGACCCTTGCTTTTCGGATGGCTGATCGTCAAAGATTGTTGCCCACCGCTCCTCGCGGATTCCGCCGCTCTGATCAACGACGTGAAGCTCGCAGTGGGTTCTCGTTCTGGTGACCGAGAGCGAAACGCGCGCGCCCGACGGCTTCGCGTGCACGGCATTGGTGAGCAAATTTGCTAAAATCTGCAGCGTCCGTCGCTCGTCTATCAACACAACGTCGCCCCATGCGTGCGGATCCATGCAGACCGACAACGGCAGGCGCTGCCGCAGTTGTTCGACCGATTCAGTGACTACATCCCAGAGAGTGACGTCCTTCAGTTTGATTGAGAGCATGGCGGTGGCAGCAGAGAGCAACTCGTTGGCGAGCGCCGATGCCGTCTGCGCTTGCCGAACGATTCGTGCTGTGTGCTTCAAGATCCCCGGGTCCTCAGTCTTGCTCGCGATAATCTCGGCGCTGGTGCTGATCACTGCGAGAGGATTTCGCAGCTCGTGAGCGACCTGTGCAGACCCCTGTGTGATGCGAATGTGACTCTCGAGAGGAGCCAACTCGCTAGCGAGAATCCGCTCGATCTCGCGTTGTAGCTCAGCAGTGACCCCCTCTTGGTCCAACGACTGGGCCAAGCAAGCCATGATTCGGATGCTGGCAGACTGGAGGGCATTGGCGAGTTCGTTGTTACGTGGGGGAGGGTCCTTCGCGCTTTCCATGAGATGGCAGTGTACACTGGCACTGCGTGAACTCTACACCTCGATGTCGGTTTGCTCCCACACCTTCTGGAGCACTCCACGTTGGCAGCGCTAGAACATTTTTGGCAGTGTATTTGCAGGCAAAAATGCTTGGCGCGCCCCTGGTGTTGCGAATCGAGGACCTCGATCATCTCCGCACCCGACCCGGGTCGATCGAGCGAATGCTTGAAGACCTGTCTTGGCTCGGGCTTCAGTGGGACGAGGGTCCGGAGAATGGTCCGTTTGGTCCGTATCAACAGTCCCGTCGAGCCGAGCATTATCAACGGGCTCTGGAGACTCTTCGGTCGCTGGGATTGGCTTATCCGTGTACGTGTTCGCGTCGTGAAGTCGCGACAGCGAGCCAGGCTCCGCACGGAGCCGAACCTGTGTACCCTGGGACTTGCGCACAAAAAGATCCGGAAGAGGTTCTCCGCAACGCGGCAAAAGAGCACCGAGGTTTAGCGTGGCGATTTCGCTCGGCGAGTGTCCCCGTATCATTCGTAGACGGTGTGTTTGGGCCTCAAGTTGAGAATGTCGCGACGTCCGTCGGTGACTTTGTCATCTTTCGCGCTGACGGCGTCGCGGCGTACCAGCTGGCCGTGGTGGTGGACGATATCGCGATGAGAATCTCTCACGTTGTACGTGGGGCCGACTTGCTCGCGAGCACTGCGAGACAAGTGCTCTTGTATCGGGCGTTGGGAGGGCAGGTGCCAGAGTTTTCTCACGTCGGTTTGGTGGTTGATGACGATGGAAATCGCCTAGCAAAGCGAGACGGTGGGTTGTCCATCGCGGCGCTGCGGACGCGCGGGATCTCTCCGACGGAGCTCATGGACTCTCTTGCTCGGTCACTCAATGCCGAGTCGCCGACCGATCGCGGATGGATTCTAACGAGCAGCCTTTGCCGATCGGTGACGCTGAGCGAGCTCGGGCGAGGGATCACAAATTGGTGATCCGAACGCGGTGGTAAACTTGTATGCTCTGATGCGTCGATGACCAATTTTACGTTTGCGGGTCCGCTCGCGAAGGCCCTTGAAATCTGTCAGCCCTACGTGGTGGCGCCTAAATCGCACTGGGAATCTTTGGACCTGAGTCCCATGGGGCTGCAGGTGCGTCCGAAGCTCCGCATTGACCCAACGCTGTTGAGCAGTGAGGGATTTATCACATGGATTGAGCGTCTCGATGCTCAGACTTTTGGGCCTCAAGCGATGGCCATGCCTCGTTGGGTGTTTTACGATTGCTCTGAGTGGCCGAGTTGTTTGTTTGGTCTCGCGGTGCGCCCTGAGTTTATCTCTCCGATGTTGCGGGAGGTGTATGGCGTGGCGTCGAAGGACAAGGTGTGGGTTCCGTTGACGTTGCATGTGGCGATTCCGACCGTGGTGAGAGGCGAATTTTTTGAGCACAATGTCGGCTCGCTTGGCCACGAGCTTGGTATCCACGGCTTGGGGACCTTTACCAAAGCCCTTGGCTGCAAAGTCCTGCGCGCGGAGAACCTCGTGGGAGCGGCGCAATGGACCGGAAAAGCCCTCGGAATGCACCTGCGGTTCGGTCCGCTGCAGTTGTTGACGGCCTACACACCAGCGCACTCGTACGCCCGCACGATGACCTATCGTCACTCAACCGACGACGAGACACTCGCGCGAGTTTTGCGCGGAGAGGAGGCGCCGGTGTTTAAAGACTCCAAGACGATCAACGTCGATGACCGCAGTCTGCAGCGCTTGCAGCGCAAGATTGAGCAGCAAAAACGCAAGTACTTCTTGGCAACGCGCACCGTCGAGACCAAGGACGGACTCTGCGCGGGGATTCACGAAGAGCCTGCTTGATTGCGATTGCGAGCTAAGCCGGTTCGCGAGTAGGGTGCGGCCCTCAAACGTACAACTCGAAGGACACATAGACGATGGCTGTCGATCTCGTAATGCCCCAACTCGGAGAAAGTGTCGTTGAAGGCACGATCTCACGCTGGCTCGTAAAGCTCGGAGACGCTGTTCGCAAAGACCAGGGTATCGTCACGATTTCAACGGATAAAGCGGACACGGATGTCCCCTCTCCCATAGACGGCGTCCTTGCCGAAATCGTCGCTCCTGAAGGGACGACCGTGAAGGTCAACACTGTGATTGCGCGACTTGAGGCTGGTGCCGGCAGAGCACCGGCCGCGGTAGCCGTAGCGCCCGTGGCCGCCCTTGCCGCCGCCCCTGCGACAGCAACCGTTGACGCAAACACCGGTGAAATAGGCGGCCAAACATCGCCCGCAGTTCGCACCCTCGCGCGCGAGCACGGTGTGGATCTGAGCGCCGTGAAGGGGACGGGCGAGCACAATCGCGTGACGAAGCAAGATGTCCTCAACGCCGCAAGCGCACCAAAGTTAGTCGCAAGCCCAACACCTGCTCCGGCAGTGAGTGCTGTGGCGCCAGCTGCTTCGGCTCCGAGTCGCGTGCAGTCCGCGCAGTCCATCACAGACGTCCCAGTGTATGTCACGACGCCGAAAAACTTTCGAGTGCCTCCGTATAATCCACAGCCTGGAGATGAGGTCGTTCCGTTCTCGCGTCGCCGTCGGATCATCGCCGAGCATATGGTGTACTCCAAGCATGTCTCGCCGCACGTTATGACGATCGCTGAGATCGACATGCACAAGGTCTACAAGCTTCGCGAATCGAAAAAAGCCGAAGTCAAGGCACAGGGAATCAACCTGACATACCTGGCTTTTATCGCGGCTGCGACCGCGAAGGCACTTCGCGAAAACCCAGTGCTCAACGCGCGAGTCCTTGACGATGCGTTTGTGAAGCTTAAGCGCATCAACCTTGGGATCGCAGTTGAGACCAAAGACGGATTGATTGTGCCTGTTTTGCGTGACGCCGACGAGCTCACAGTCCGAGGACTTGCCCGAGCGATTGATGAGATCGCGATCAAAGCTCGCGACGGAAAGGTCACCCCCGACGACCTCTCCGGTTCGACATTTTCGATCTCAAACCCCGGGCTGAAAGGCAACTTTGTCGGCGCCGCGATTATCTCGCAGCCAAACGTGGGCATCCTTCGAATTGGCGAGATGGTCAAACGCCCGGTGGTTGTTGAGGTGGACGGTGAAGACCAAATCGCCATTCATCCCGTGATGTTCGCGGCTCTGTCCTACGATCATCGAATCGTCGACGGCGTCGCCGCAAACAACTTCTTGTTTCGCGTCACCGAGCTGCTTGAGAAGGGCGAGTTCGAGATTTAGTCTGCGACACGATCCGCTCGCGGCTGGTCTTATGGGCCTTTAGCGGTAAAGTAATAACCGCCGAGCGCTCCGATCCCGCGGTCAACACCGAAGATCGTGTCGCCCCGGGTCATGAACTGGCCGCTCATCCCGCGGCACTGGTTTGCCATGCTCATTCCGCAGTCAAATCGCTGCTCGACTTGGCCTTGGGTCGTCGCGAAGCTGCCTTGCCCCTGCGCGCCTCGAACCCGGTAAAATTCTTGCGCAGAGACCGGACCGCAGAGCGAAGGGCCTGGCGAAGGGTTGAGCGACGAGGTTCGCACAGTGCCGCCAGCGCCTAAGTCATAGGGGCTGTTACAACTCGTTGCCACCACTGCGCGTGTGGACGAACGCAAACGAAACGGTCCCGCTTGGTTGTTGTATCCATCGGCAGCAACATACACTGTCCGGTTGCCCATCGCCGCCGCAGATTCCGCTCGAAGGATGGCTCGTGATCCGTGATCGGAATTAGCGATGTCATCGTTGCAGATCAGGATCCCTGCGCCACACATCGTGGTCACGTACAGCGCTGGGTCTGATGGGCTTCCATCCACGCGAGACATCTCAAGCACTAAGTCGCGATTTGCGGGCCACGTGACGGCGTACCAAAGCTCGGGGCCGCGGCCGATGTTTCCGTCGTTGCAATAGGCACTCACCATGTCCATGCCCATCCGGTTGTCCCCCATCACATCCACTTGCATGGCCATAGTAAGATTGATAGGCGTCGCGTTGGGACATGTGGTGTTCATTGCAGGGACGTTGCAGATCGCTGGGTCGTCAACCATCCCGTTGCAGTTGTTGTCGATACGGTCTGCGCAGATCTCCATCACCATAGGGTTAACGTTGTTTCGACTATCGTCGCAATCTAACCCAGCGCACATCACGCCATCGACTCTCATCGCCGGCACCCCGTCGCGGTCGGCGTCGACGGGAGGGTTGCTACACATCCCCGTGCCCATGTCACACACGTCCTGGGTACAGGGGGTGCGATCGCTGCAATCTCCCGGATTTTGGCAGCGCATCATCATCATGTTTGGGACACAGCCCATCGTCGCATCACAGCGCTGGTTGGGCGCGCAAAATGTGTTGTCCGGCGTGTTGACGCAGCTGCCGGCGTTGCAGCGATCAGTGGTGCAAGCGACGTTGTCATTGCATCCGTTGAGACAAAGCGGATTTGGCACGTCTACCTCGGCATTGGGGACGTCTGGAGTTGGTTCGACGTCCTCAGTCGGAGCGACTCCATCCGCGACGCTTACGCCAGTGTCACCGGCCCGTCCGCCGTCCCGCCCGAGTCGCGTAAGATCTGGCTGCACAAGCAGAGAGCAACCCGTCATTGACACCAAAGCGCACAGCGAAACAGCTCCAAAGCTAATCGTATTTTTATTCACAGCGTACCTCCAAGACTTAACCCAACACTCTGAGGACTCACCACCGGAACAAGAGCGACCCGAGGCTGCTCCTGCGCGGCGCCACGCGGGGTAACGATAAACAACACTGTTGTCGCGGCGGCACCTGCGATGGTCAATCCCAACATCACATCGGACACTAACGCAAACGTCCGGGCCCGGCTCGCTGCGGCGCTTGCGGCCGACATCTCCGTAGGAGTGATAGAGCCGTTGGTCTCGACCTGTCGTGCATAGCGATTAAACTCACCATTGGCGCCAATCGAGAGGCCTCCGAAGACTCCCCAACCGATCGCGACAACACCGGTTCCGACGGCGGACCCAATCAACAGCCCCAGTGGTGGCCCACGACGGGTGTTTGGTGGCGGCCCAACGACAAGCCCAGTGCCAAGGGGCTCTTGCGTTTGGTTGTCAGTCGATGTGCCAGTGCTCGTAGTGCCAGTAGAATTGTTAGTAGAGATGCTAGCAGTACCCGTAGCCGTGGTCGTTGTGGGGCCCGGCTCGACACGTGGTGAGGTGGTGGTGTTTGTGCTCGTTGCGACTGCATTGGTCGTCGCTGCTGTCGTCGCAGCGGTCGCGGTTGTGGTCGTTGCTGCAACGGTTGTCGTTGCAGCCCCCGCGGAGCTGGGACGAAGCAAGATCGCCACGGTGCTCTGCTGCCCTGCGGTCACGGTGACGTCTTGGCGCCCCGCGGAGAACCCGTCTGCGGACACCTCGACCGTGTGCCGTCCGGGCATCATGCGCACAAGTCCGCGCGCATCTGCGGTCTGCCCATCGACTACGACGATGGGATCACGCACGGACGTCGGCTCAATGCGGACTTGCACTTCGCCCACTTGATGCCGAAGCTCTGCGATCTGCGAATCAACTTCTGCGCGTTGCGTGCGGTTGATCGGACCGGCGACAGCGGCCTCGGACAAAAAGCTCTCGAAGTGATTGAGCGCATCAATGGGCCGGCCGAGGTGCATGTAGCAGTTTGCAATGTTTACTCGAACGGCGTGGTGTGGCGCGATGCGATAAGCGGACTGAAACTCGCTCAACGCGACCGAGTACTCGCCACGGGTAAAGGCTGCAACGCCACCTCGAAAGTGCACCCCGGCCTGTGCGGTCGGGTTGCCCGTTTGCGCAACTGCGGGACTGCTCGCAAGAAACAGTGAACTGACCAAAAAGAAAGCTGCGGTAGTTTTACGATGGTTCATTGTTGGAATCCCTAATCGTACCTGCTGCGTTCTCGATGAGCAACGGAAGGGCAGAAATGCAAGGGCCGCTGCGTCGATTGTGGACCCACCACCGACGTGCAGAAATGTAGGTGGATGATTGACAGAACTCACCCAGGTGGGCCGAAAAAACCTCTTTTCAAACCCCCGTTTGGTGTGCGATGGTCCACCCCCTTCGGAGCTCTGTTTGCAACTCTGCTGAATTCTCTCAAAGCATTCAAATCCCTCAACAATACTGATGGCACACTCACGAACAGCACTGAGTCTACTGGCAGCGACCATCGCAGGGATGGTGATCGCAGGCCCAGTCATTCTCCGTGCAAGTGCCCCATGTCCTGAGGGAATGGCCCGAATTGGCCAACAGTTTTGCGTCGATCGTTATGAAAACTCGCTTGTTGAAATATTGACCAACGGCACCGAACGTCCTTGGTCAGCATTTCATGCTCCAGATCATGTTCGCGTTCGGGCGGTTTCGGTGCGGGGCGCAGTTCCCCAAGGTTATATTTCGGCGGATCAGGCTTCACGGGCGTGTGCTGCGTCAGGCAAGCGTCTGTGCGGTGACACCGAGTGGGTTCGTGCTTGTTCGGGACCGCGTAGGACACAGTTTACTTACGGCCAACGTCGTGTCGAAGGCGCCTGCAACGAGAACCACTCTCGGCATCCGGTCGTTCATCTGTTCGCTCGCACGCATCGGTACATCTGGAGTGCCACCCTGATGAACGATCCGGCCATCAATCAGCTCCCAGACACCATCGCGACCACTGGCAATCACGAGAACTGCACCAACGACTACGGCGTGTTCGACATGCAAGGCAACCTGCACGAGTGGACCGCTGATGCACATGGCACATTTCGCGGCGGCTACTACATGGACAACACGATTAACGGCGATGGCTGCCAGTACGTCACCCACGGACACAACCGCTCGTATCACGACTATTCTACGGGCTTTCGCTGCTGCGCCGACGCTTCTGAGTAGCCATACCGCTCGCTACGACCACGCACATTGCCACAACTTGAAAGTTGTATCTTTCGAGACTGTGTGACCTCACCCTGCAGGCACATCCAACGTTTGGTCCCCGGCTCTCGGAGCCGCCTCGATCATCCAGAGCCCCATCGACAACGTCCTCTGCTACCGCTGTGACGAAGGTGTCCCGTGGGATCGGCGTCACGTCGGTCGCGATGGCTGTGGCGTCCGGGAGTTCAGGCGCGCAGGCAGCACCGGGAAGGCCGCCATACAGGCCCTGCTCGGTCCAAAACGAGGTTGGCTGCGCACCGCACGCGGGGCGAGCGGCAAAGGGATCAATGACGACAGACCCTTCGCGAACTTCAAAATGCAGGTGCGGTCCGGTGCTGTTGCCAGAGCTTCCGACGTATCCGAGGGGTTCGCCACAGCGGACCTGCTGCCCGACCGAGACCTGGAGCGAAAAGGTGCGAAGATGGCCGTAGTGGGTGGTTCGTCCATCCGCGTGAAGCAGCGAGACAAAGTTGCCAAGTCCCTGCGCGGCGCCTCCGCACTGCCCCGTGACGCACCGATCAGACTCGCCGTCGTGCGTCGCAATCACCACACCGCGAGCCGCTGCGACGACGATGCGTCCCTGCACTTGCGCTGCAAATCCGCCGACGATTCCAAAGTCGCTGCCCAGGTGACTCTCGTAGGTCGTCGCGCCACAGTTCCAGTCGCGCAGGCCGCTATCGGGCTCGAGGTCCACATAGGCGCTCGGCACCGCACATCCCATTGGGCAGTTCTCGAGCGGAAACCGAAACCGTACGTTTGTCCCCGCGTCCTGCGCCATTGCCTCGGGCACATATAGCGCAAACACAATAACACCCGCCCCCGTCGCACGAAACGGCATCCACCCACGCACGCGGCTTAGAGCGCTCAGTGTCCGCACTTCTTAGTCCGGGATCTTCACTTTCTTAACGTCGAGCGTACCCTTGGGCATTTTGGGATCCATGCTCTCAAGCGCATCAGCGACGGTCTTGGCGACCAACAAATTACGGTACCACTTTTTGTTCGCCGGAACGATATACCACGGGGCTGCACGTGTGCTGCAACGGGACAGGGCGTCTTCGTATGCCGTCATATAGTCGTCCCAGAGGGCTCGATCGTCCAGGTCGCCGGCTTGGTACTTCCAGTTTTTTGCCGGATCGCCGAGACGCTCTTCGAGACGCTTTTTTTGCTCCGCTCGGTCGATGTGCAAAAAGATCTTGATCACGTTTGTGCCCAGCTCAGTGATGAGAGCCTCGAAGTCGTTGATTTGGCGAAACCGCTCTTTCCACACGGCCTCAGGGACGAGCTTTCGAACCCGCGCGACCAAGACCTCTTCGTAGTGCGATCGGTTGAACACGCCTACGTTGCCCCGTCGAGGAAGATTGCGATAGATCCGCCAGAGGTAGTCGTGATCGCGCTCTTCTTCTGACGGAGCCCCGAAGCAAGTGACCTGGCATCCAACTGGCGAAACAGCAGTGAAGACGGACTTGATGGTTCCGTCTTTGCCCGAGGTGTCGATGCCCTGAAGGACCACTAAGAGTGCGCGTGTGTTCTCGCCATACAGTCGATCTTGAAGCGAGGAGATGCGCTCTTTTTCTTTCGCGAGCAACTCGCCTGCGCGGTCCTTTTCGATTCCACCAGAGTCGCTTGGGTCGATCTGTGACAGTTTGATCTTGGTGCCAGGCTTGACCCAGTGTGCTTCAATTTTTTCGCGGCCCATCTTAGATATTTTCGCTCGCTTTCGTAGTGATCGGTACGCACCGTGAACTTGCAGGAGTGTTTCAGTTCACGCGGATGCGAGAGTTTGCCGGTAATTCGCAGCCACTACGACGAAATAATTCACTCGTGTCGAAGCTTGCGCTCCCGCTAAAGCCCCGCTGCTGAGAGTGCCCGACGTGCGTCGCCGGGGTGGTTCGAGATCACTGACGTGGCTCCCGCGCGAGCCACGGCGCAGATTATCTCAGGATTATCACAGGTCCACACGTTGACGTCGTAGCCGCTTGATCGCCAAAACCGGATGCGATCGACCCCTTCGCTCCAGTGCGGATGAATCGCTACCGGCGCTACCTCACGAAGTAGAGTGAGGGACGAACCGTAGAAGCGATTGGCGGGATCAATCAACAGCCCGCGCGCAATCGTGGAGTCCAGATCGCGGAGCATCACCAAAACCTGGGGCGAAAACGAAGAAACAATCACGCGCTTGTGCTGGCCGCGAAACTTCTGCGCCGTCAAAGCCACCACGCGCGCGAGGGCAGGCAGGTCGCCATCGTCTGGCTTGATCTCGATGTTGACGGTCTTCCGTCTCAGCACTGCGAGGACTTGATCAAGCGTCGGGACTCCTTCTCCATCTCCGAGATTCTCTTGTGCGAGCGCCCAAGCGCTCATATCTCGCACCCTCGTTGCCCGATGAGTGAAGCGTGCGAGGGTGTGATCGTGGCAAACAACGAGCGTCCCGCAGCGCGCAAGTCGGACGTCAAACTCAGCCCCGTCAGCGCCCTCGGCGAGCGCGATTCGCATAGATTTTACAGTATTTTCGATCGTGGCCCGCGGAGCCCCGCGGTGACCTAAAACAAGCGTCATGGTCTCAAGGATACCGCAAGTGTTAGCAAAGGTTTGGTGGGTGTTGCGAAAGCCATATATGATTTTGCGATGAGTGTTGATGCACCAGCGGCGTGGGACAGGCACGCACAGACGTTTGCAAAGCTGTTCGCACCCCTGACGTCTTTCGTCGGCAAAGGAATGCTAAGCCTTGTTGATCGAACGCTCCCACCTAACGCTAGAATCTTGGAGATTGCTTGTGGTACTGGCGCTCTCGCGATTCCGCTGCTCGAGCGGGCGAAGCGAGAACATCTAGCGACCGGAGGCGCGGGAATCCTGGTTGTGACCGATTTTTCAGCCGCAATGGTCGAGTGTACGAGGCGCGCGGCGAGCGGGGTGGGCGGGGCCGAGAGTCTGATTCAGTGCGAGGTGCAAAACGGTGAGGCACTCACCTTCGCGGATGCTTCGTTTGATGCGGTGTTTTCGTGCTTTGGAATCTTTCTCTTTGATGACCGCCGAGCGGGTTGGAGCGAAGCCGCGCGGGTGCTCAAGCCCGGTGGCAAATTTGTGACCTCGGTGTGGTTGTCTCCGGCGAACAATCCGATGTTTGCGATGCGGTTTGAGTCGATTCTGAAGTCACTTCCCAAGCACTTGGTGCCGACCAAGCCGTCTCCCTGGATCGCGATCGGAAGCGCGGACACGCTGATCGCGGAGGTCTCTGCCTCAGCGCCCTTCGTCGACGTGCGGTGCTACGAGTTTCATGCGACGTTTATAGTGCCAAATTGGCGAGAGCATTGGGACTCGGTACGCGACAGCCCGATCATGGGCGCGTTGCTAAAAAAGTGTACCCCCGATGAGCATGCGGCGGTCAAAGCGAGTGTACTGAAGACGTTTTGTGACCTCGCAGGCGGACCCGACATGCCTCTTGTCGTTGATTCGGTTTGCAATCTTTTGGTTGCGACGCGGAGGTGAGTGCAGCGGAATGCACGTCGCGCAGAAGGTGCTTACTGACCGAAAACGACATCCAACAATTCATGGCCACGAACGAATTCATCGCGCGTTTCGAAAATCAACGGATCTGAACTCGCGCCATGGGTTTGCGCTTCGATGATGAAAGTGATCTAACCTTTGTCGAAACGGTCGCTCATGATGGAGAAAAAAGACGCACCACTCGACAAAGAACCCGCGCTTAGCGAGCCAGGGCTGCGGTCCATTTTAGGACAGCCGGACGCGGTAGAGTTTTTGTTTCGCGCGATGAACTCCGAGCGACTCGCCACGTGTTTGTTGTTTGAGGGCGCCGATGGCGTGGGCAAAGAGCGGTGCGCTCGAGCACTTGCGCAGTGTCTTTTGTGCGAGCAACCGCTAGCTAACCACGACGCATGTGGGTCATGCCGCTCCTGTCGGCTGGTCTCGGTGGGCCAGCATCCTGACGTGATCGTGCTCGCCAAAGACGTCGATGTTCTGACGCAAAAAGAGCAGAGTGAGAGCGATGCGAAATCCGAGATCACCATCGACAAGGTCCGCACGCTTCAGAGTGAGCGGCTGGCGTACTTCGCGCACACCAACGCGCGAATTATTATCGTTCGTGACGCCCATGAGCTCAACGGACCGTCGGCGAATGCGCTGCTAAAAACTCTCGAAGAGCCACCCACGAACACGCACTTTATTCTGCTCACGCACAGACCCAGTGAGCTTTTGCTGACGGTGAAGTCCCGCAGTCAACGTGTGCGGTTTGGCTCCCTTGCCGCAGAGCATATCGAGTCCATTTTGCGCAGTCGGGGCGCGGACCCTTCGCGAATGGCTGAGCTGGTCCAGTGGGCAGACGGTAGCGCCGCTCGCGGATTTGAAGCGATGCGCGGTGATGTGTTGACTGTCCGTCGAGGTTGGGTTGAGCAGACACTCTCTGCACTTCGGGCCGGTAAGCCCGGAGCGGTGGTCGATCTGGCTGAGTCGCTCTCGAAGCACTGCAAAACGGTGGATGGTGAGCTTGAGGCGATCCTGCATTTGCTTGAGCGACACTTTCGCGACGAGGCCATTGAGCATGCATCTGACAGCAAAAGAGCACTCGTTTGCGCGGCCCGCTCGCAGTTTGTTCGGCAGACGGCGGTGACTCTTGACCGCAACGCGAACGCACAGATCGCGATTGAAGCGATGCTCGTGCGCTTGCGTGAAGTGCGCGCCTAACGCGTGATGGCTGACGGTCGCCCTTGCGAAACGGGACGCGCGCGGTTATCAAAGGCGCCTGCCAGTGAACAACAAATTTTACGTCACAACTCCGATCTATTACGTCAATGATGCACCTCACTTGGGGACCGCCTACACGACGGTCGCGGCCGATGCGTTTGGTCGGCAGCGCGCCTTACGCGGGATGGACTCTCGTTTTTTGACCGGAACAGACGAGCACGGACTGAAGATCGATCGTACGGCGAAAGAGCGCGGACAATCTCCGCAAGAGTTTGTGGACGAGGTCTCGGCGCAGTTTCGCTCGGCGTGGCCCAAGCTGTTGTGTGAGCCCGCAGATTTTATTCGCACCACTGAAGAGCGTCACAAGAAGGTCGTCCAAGAGCTTTGGCAAAAGTGCGCAGACAATGGCGATATCTACAAAGGTGACCACGAGGGCTGGTATTGCGTCAGCTGCGAGCAGTTTTATCCTGAAAAAGACCTCGCCGAAGGCAACACTTGCCCCACGCACAAGAAGGTCGTTGAGTGGACCAAAGAGCCCACGTACTTTTTTCGACTCTCCAAGTACCAAGATCGTCTGCTCAAGCTCTACGAGTCCCGCCCAGAGTTCGTCTTGCCCGAAACGCGGCGCAACGAGGTGGTTGCCTTTGTTCGTGAAGGGCTCAAAGATTTGTCCGTCTCAAGGACTTCGTTTAAGTGGGGGATTCAGGTTCCAAACGATCCTGAGCACGTGATGTACGTCTGGTTTGACGCGCTGACCAACTACCTAAGCGCAGTGAAGGACTCAGAGTTTGCTGGATTTTGGCCGCCGGACTTGCAGCTCGTCGGCAAGGACATCATTCGCTTTCACTGTATCTATTGGCCAGCGTTTTTGCTGAGCGCAGGCTACTCAGAGGACCTGCTGCCGAAGACGATTTTTGCGCATGGATTTTTGACCATCAACGGACAGAAGATGGGCAAGAGCACGCGCAACACTGTCGAGCCCGTGAGGCTCGCAGAGTACTTTGGCGCCGATGAGGTTCGGTATTTTTTGCTTCGCGAGATCGCTCTCGGGCAAGACGGAGATTTTTCGCACAAAAAGCTGATTTCGCGAATTCGTTCTGAGCTTGGCTCGACGCTCGGTAATTTGCTGCATCGAAGCTTGCCGTTTGTGAGCAAACATTTTGGCGAGCTTGTGCCGGCGGCGCGCGCTGAAGATGACTCCGATCGTGAGGTCAAGTTGCGCACGCGGTGTGCTGAGCTGGTCGCCGATGCTGGCAAGGCGTGGGATCAGTTTGAGCCTCACCGCGCACTGGAGTGTGCGATTAACCTCGCGATTGAGTGCAACGGATACTTTGACGCAAGCGCCCCGTGGAAGCTCGCGAAAGACCCGCAGAAGCTCGCTGTGCTGGGCACCGTGATCTATCACGTGCTTGAGGTCCTTCGTGTCTGCTCCGTGATGCTGTGGCCTGTTCTGCCAGCGAAGAGCAACGCGCTGCGAGCGCAGCTTGGTTTGGATCCGATCTTTCCGATCGTGGGGACCGACCGCTGGCCGTTGGAC